>NZ_PVWO01000714.1 GCF_003003845.1 Chamaesiphon polymorphus CCALA 037
ACGGGGGGGTCTGGGGGGAAGCCTCCCCCCAGATCCGGGTTCTCTAGCACCAGTAACTTCAAACTAGGCACTACTCCAAAATCTGTGGGTAATGGATAGCCTTTATAAGGGAGGGTAAATCAACCCAAAACGAAGCCAGTAGTCACTAATCATTGCCCACCTTACAAATATTTTAGGCACATAAAGATGAGTACTTTTGTTGCAGTTGACCAAGTTGGAAAGACATTCGATCTCGCGAATGGCGGTAGTTATATTGCCTTAAAAGGTATCGATTTAAACATGCGTAAGGGTGAATTTATCTCCCTAATCGGACACTCCGGTTGTGGTAAATCGACCCTCTTAAATATTATTGCTGGCTTAGATGGGGCGACTGATGGTGTGGTGGTGGTTGACGATACGCCCGTAACCAAACCAGGCCCCGATCGGATGGTAGTATTTCAAAATTATTCGCTGTTGCCGTGGTTAACTGTCCGCGAAAATATTGCGATGGCGGTGAATAAAGTACTCCAAGGTTTGCCCAAAGCCGAGCGCGAACATATTATCGAAGAAAGTATCGATATGGTGGGTTTGCGCCATGCTGTAGATAAGAAACCAGGGCAACTTTCTGGGGGCATGAAGCAGCGAGTTTCGATCGCCAGGGCATTTTCGATTCGTCCGAAAGTATTGCTGTTAGACGAGCCATTTGGGGCGTTAGATGCGCTGACTCGCGGCGGTTTGCAAGAACGGTTGATGCAGATTTGCGAAGAGAATCACGTTACGGCGGTAATGGTTACTCACGATATCGATGAGGCGTTATTATTGTCCGATCGAATTATCATGCTGACAAATGGCCCCGAATCGAAAATCGGTCAGATTTTAGATGTCGATATTCCGCGTCCGCGCAAACGCTTAGAAGTAGTCGAACATCCTAGCTATTATAGCTTGCGAAGTGAGATGATCTATTTTCTCAACCAACAAAAACGGGTTAAAAAAATTCGCGCTCAAAAGCAAACCGTCGTCGCGCGACATGGTTTAGAAAAGGTTAATATTCAACTCGGATTCGTGCCGTTAACTGCTTGCGCGCCACTGGCGATCGCGAAAGAAAAAGGCTTCTTTGTCAAACATGGTTTGGATGAAGTTACATTGGCACGAGAATCGAGCTGGCGGGGGATTGTCGATGGCATTAGCGGTGGCTACATCGATGCCGCTCAAATGCCCTCTGGGATGCCTGCATGGTTGAGTTTGGGCGGTAATAATGATGTACCGTTACCAGTAGTCACAGCCCTGACGATGGCGCGCAATGGTAATGCAATTACCCTCAAAGAAGAGTTCTATCAACAGAATATTAGAACTCTCGATGACTTCCACACATTTATCCTCAATACCCCCAATAAACGCCACAACTTTGGGATGGTACACCCATCTTCAATGCACAATTTATTATTGCGGTATTGGTTGGCTGCTGGTGGTATCGACCCCGATAACGATGTCAATCTGATGACGATTCCCCCCGCACAAATGGTCGTGGATCTCAAAGCAGGTACGATCGATGGTTATTGTGTCGGCGAACCCTGGAATTATCGGGCAGCAGTTGAAGGTAAAGGCTTTACAATTGCCTCCGATTTAGGGATTTGGAACGGTCATCCCGGCAAAGTATTGGGCGTCAGAGAAGATTGGGCAAACGCTTATCCAAATACGCATATCGCCTTAGTCAAAGCATTACTCGAAGCGTGTAAATATTGTGCCGATCCGAATAATGTCGATGAAATTCGTCACCTGCTCGCGCGCAAAGAATATCTCGGTATGAAAGCAGAGTATATCACTATTGCCGATCCGCTTAAGGACACTGGTATCCACGATCCACACAAAGAATACGCTCATCCGCAGTTTTTTGGTACTAGTTTAAATCGCCCCAGTCGTACCGAACAATTATGGATTATTACGCAAATGGCGCGCTGGGGAATTACCCCATTCCCCCGCAATTGGGTCGAGATTTTGGAGCGGGTTTGTCGGACGAGTACTTTTAGTACCGGATCGCGAGAATTAGGTTTTGATGTCGATTACGGTCTCAATGCGATCGAGTTATTCGACGGCATTCCATTCAACTCCAAAGATCCGATCGGTTATCTCAATAGTTTGAAAATCAAACGTCCGATTTCGGTCGCAGAAGTCATCTTGTAATATGGACAACCCTACCACTATCAACCAATAATTCACAACAAAACAAACCATCTGTAGGGGCGGGTTTATGCTAGAAAACTTATTTTTACAGATAACCTC
>NZ_PVWO01000715.1 GCF_003003845.1 Chamaesiphon polymorphus CCALA 037
TCGATTATCCACTATCCACTATCCACTATTTACTATCCACTATCCACTATCCCCTATCCCCTATCAACTATCCCCTAATGAAGATATCTCAAATTATTATTAGCTTCTGCCTTGCTTGTATTCTCGTCCTTGCCTGTGCGACTCAAGCAATGGCTTTTTGTGGTTTTTATGTCGGTGGAGCTGATGCCAAATTATTTAATAAAGCATCGCAAGTAATCATCGCACGTAATGGCGATCGAACCATTTTAACAATGGCAAACGATTTCCAAGGAGCCATCAAAGATTTTGCAATGGTGGTACCAGTTCCAGTTGCAATTAAAAAAGAACAAGTCCACGTTGGCAAACGCACTACGATCGAAAAATTAGATGCCTTCAGTCAACCGCGACTAGTCGAGTATTTCGATCCCGATCCTTGCGCGACTACACAATTGAATGAATCAGCAGCAGATAGTAGAGCAGTACCGTCGGCGGCTGCACCTATCGAAAGAGCTAGAAAAGTTCGAGGCAATTTAGGCGTAACAGTCGAAGATACTTTTAAAGTAAATGAGTATGATATTGTCGTTCTTAGTGCCAAGCAATCTGATGGTTTAGAAACATGGCTGCGGCAAAATGGCTATAATATTCCTAAAGGTGCGAGCGAATTACTAAGTCCATACATCAAACAGAAACTCAAATTCTTTGTCGCCAAAATCGATCTCAAAGAATTCGATAAATCTGGCTATCAAGTACTGCGTCCGCTGCAAATCGCTTACGAATCGCCTAAATTTATGCTCCCGATCCGCTTGGGGATGATTAATTCTCGCGGCGAGCAAGATTTAGTTGTTTATGTACTTTCTCCTAAAGGACGAGTCGAATTGACAAATTATCGGACTGTAAAAGTCCCAACCGATAAACCAGTTCCAGTGTTTGTTAAGTCAGAGTTTGGAGATTTTTATAAAGCAACGTTTCAACGCATCTACGAGCGCGAACAGAAAAAAGTGGCCTTCTTGGAATACGCTTGGAATGTATCTAACTGCGATCCTTGTTCGAGCGAACCGCCAAATCAAACCGAATTAAAAGAAGCTGGTGTATTTTGGGGTAATGATGGCAATACATCGAGCCAGCCGATAATTCGATCGCGTCGCCCGATGGCGTCAAGCGGTACTTTCATTACACGGATTCACGTTCGTTATACTCGTAATAAATTCCCTGAAGATTTAATGTTTCAAGAAACTGGCAACCAAGAAAATTTTCAAGGTCGTTATGTGATGCGTCATCCATTTAAAGGCAATCTCAATTGTGACGCTGGTAAAAGATATCAACAGACTCTCCAAGCGAGATTGGAGCAAGAAGCGGGCACTTTAGCCAATCTAACTGGCTGGAGTATTCGCGATATCTACACCAAGATGGACTTCTCCATTACTCAGCCCAAAAAAGCTGATGGCAATACTCCATTTTGGCGCAATGTTTGGAGCGATAAATAATCATTACTGGTGCAAGATCTGAGACAAGACAAGATAATCTAAATGTACTAGTGCTTGGTGTGGATACCCTAGGTATCCACACCTCGACTTCACTCGGCACAAGTCAGAGCATTCGTTTCAACTTAATGAAAGCGACACCAAGCTTAGGGATTAGGACGGGAGAATAAAACGAGGAGCACCCACGATTTGCTTGAGTTGACATCAGTGTTCTCCGCCTCCCTGCTTTTTCCCTATCTAACAACAAACGATCGCCCTAGCAATGCTTGCGGTAAAATTGAATGGAAAGTTCTCTGTAAGGCAGTGTAGGCGATCGATATGGTAGAAGAATCCGCAGAAAATGTAGCTCCCGCAGCCGCAGGGAAAAAAGCTAAACCAGCCGCTGAGGAAGCACCTGCAACTGACTCTGCGGCACCGCCCAGCGGCGAAAAAAAGGTGCCTCCCAAGAAGGAAAAACCCCCCGCAGTTGAAGCCAAGCCCTTTGCTGAATTTATCCAACAAGACTACATTCCCGCCCTCACCCAAGCTCTCGCCGACAAAGGAGTCACCGATCTCCAGATCGCTCTAGAGCGGGCAAAAATAGCCATTAAGGGCTATGAAACCGAGCCAGAGTGTTCTCAAGTCATCGGTCGTTGGAGTGACGGCAACCGCCAATTTAACGTCTATTTATTCGAGGATAATATTCAAGGCGCGCGGGCATTTTCTTGCACCGATGGCGGACATCAAGCTAGCACGCTCGAAGCCTTCTTAATCGACGAACGCAAAATTACTCTCGATCTGATGGTGTCTGGAGT
>NZ_PVWO01000716.1 GCF_003003845.1 Chamaesiphon polymorphus CCALA 037
GGTAACCAAAATCCCTCGGTTCGCCTTTGAAAAATTCCCCGGCTCCTCCCAAACACTGACCACTCAAATGAAGTCAGTCGGCGAAGCCATGGCGATCGGACGGACATTCCAAGAGTCATTTCAAAAAGCCTTACGATCGCTTGAAATCGGTCGATTTGGCTGGGGCTGCGATCGCGATGAATCTTTACCTTCGATCGAGCAAGTGCGTTCGCTACTGCGGACTCCGACACCCGATCGGATTTTTAGCATCCGCCACGCCATGCAACTAAAGATGTCTGTAGAAGACATCTACGAACTGACGGGAGTCGATCCGTGGTTCCTAGATAAACTCCAAGATATCCTCACCACCGAATCCTTCCTCAAAACCCAACAATTAACATCCCTTACCAAACCACAATTATGGGATATCAAACGTCAAGGTTTTAGCGATCGACAGATTGCGTATGCAACTAAAACTACCGAAGATAACGTCCGCACCTATCGTAAGTCTTTAGGCGTCGTTCCCGCCTACAAATTAGTCGATACCTGCGCCGCCGAATTTGAAGCCGAGACGCCCTATTACTACTCCACCTACGAAGAAGAAACCGAAGTTATCCCCTCCACGCGCCGTAAGGTGATGATCCTCGGCGGCGGCCCCAATCGGATCGGCCAAGGGATCGAATTCGACTACTGTTGCTGCCATGCCGCCTACGCACTCAGCAAACAGGGATTTGAAACGATCATGGTCAATTCCAATCCCGAAACCGTTTCCACCGATTACGATACCAGCGATCGCTTGTATTTCGAGCCGCTGACTAAAGAAGACGTCCTCAATATCATCGAAGCCGAGCAGCCAGAAGGAATTATCATCCAATTTGGCGGCCAAACTCCCCTCAAATTAGCCGTACCGCTCCAATCATATTTAGATGCCCAAGCGCAGGATCCCAATGGCGTCCGCACCAAAATTTGGGGTACCAGTCCCGATTCGATCGATATGGCCGAAGATCGGGAACGGTTCGAGCTAGTATTGCGCCAATTAGACATCCAACAACCCGCTAATGGCATGGCGCGCGATTATGACGATGCCCTGCTCGTCGCCAATCGGATCGGCTATCCCGTCGTCGTCCGTCCCTCTTATGTCCTCGGCGGACGCGCGATGGAAATCGTCTACTCCGACACCGAACTCGAACGCTATATGACCTATGCGGTGCAGGTAGAACCCGACCACCCGATTCTGATCGATAAGTTCTTAGAGAATGCCATAGAAGTCGATGTAGACGCCATTGCCGACGCATCCGGACACGTCGTCATCGGCGGAATAATGGAGCATATCGAGCAAGCCGGAATTCACTCCGGCGATTCCGCCTGTTCGCTGCCCTACGTCTCCCTCTCAGACGAGACGATCGCCACAATTCGCCAATGGACGATAGAATTAGCGCGCTCTCTCAAAGTCATCGGGTTGATGAATATTCAATTCGCCGTCCAAGCCGATAAAGTCTACATCATCGAAGCCAATCCCCGCGCCTCCCGCACCGTCCCCTTCGTCGCCAAAGCCACAGGCATCCCGCTCGCAGGTTATGCCGCACGAATTATGTCTGGCGAAACCCTTACCAGCTTGGAATATACCGCCGAAGTAATTCCAACCCATATCGCCGTCAAAGAAGCCGTCTTACCCTTCGACAGATTCCCCGGTACCGATACAATTTTAGGCCCCGAAATGCGATCGACAGGCGAAGTCATGGGCATCGATATTGAATTCGGGCGCGCCTTTGCCAAAGCCGAACTCGCCGCCGGACAAAAATTACCCCTCACGGGCAAAGTCTTCGTCTCCACTAGCGATCGCGATAAACTCGCAGTCGTCCCTGTAGCTCGCGATCTGATCGCCCTCGGCTTCAAAATCGTTGCCACATCCGGCACCCAAAAAGTCCTAGAGGAACACGGCTTAGTCGTCGAATCCGTCCTCAAACTCCACGAAGGTCGCCCCCATGTCGTCGATATTATCAAAAACGGCCAAATTCAACTAATTATCAACACCCCCTCTGGTGAAGAAGCCCAAGCCGACGGCAAACTCATTCGCCGCACCGCCCTAGTCTACAAAATCGGCATGGTTACTACAATTGCCGGAGCCAAAGCCACCGCCGCCGCGATCGCCGCCCTCCAATCGCAACCTCTAGAAGTCAAAGCCCTCCAAGACTATATTGGTCTGGGTCGTTAGATCGTTGATAATCGATCGCGCCCATAAAAATCCCCTCCCAGGAGGGGTGCCCGCAGGG
>NZ_PVWO01000178.1 GCF_003003845.1 Chamaesiphon polymorphus CCALA 037
ATCTTAAACGATCTAGGAGCAGACGACAAAGAGTGTTGTGTAATTGAGGAAGGCGATTGGATAGCTATTAATACCGAGATAGAAAATCCTTAATAAGATCGACAATTTCCTGATAGTGAGATAAATCCGAACTAGGAACTGAGAGCGAAACTTTTTTGCCAACACTCGGAATCAAATGAATGTTATAGACAGATTTGCTATTAACATGAAATGGTAATTTTTTAACTAGAGATCGATCGATAGTAGCTAGTGGTATTTTTGTCTGTCGATCGCCATACAACAAGTATTTCTTATCAACGATTGCTTCTCCACTATTACGATCTAATCGGCAGCTCATCCGCAACGGAATCGCCAAAGCACCAAAAACAACCGCCATTCCAGCAGCTAAAAAGTTGACAATAAACAGTGAATTCGCCCACCGATCGTCTTGCTCGATCGAGATTGTAGGCTGTTGGGGATTTTTGATAAAAGCATTCAATCGATCGACTGTTTTATCGGTTCTATCGGTCACAAAAGCACGATAAGGAGCTAATTCAATCTCACCTTTGGTAGTAGTAAATACTACCCCTTTGCCGCTAGTTTTGACAGTTTTTGCCGATGTCACAAATCCAGGGATTTGTTCTTTTTTCGTACCTGAAATACCTGTAACACTAAGTTGGCATTCAATTTGGCTAGATGCACTGCGTTGGCATTCTAACGTAATTATACTGGCAGTTAGCCCGAGCAATTTTAAGCCAATTAGGAAAAAAGGTGTGACTAGTAATAAACCCCATAGACATTGACGATTTTTGTCTGTTATATGTAAGACTCGATCGGTCTTTTCGATAATTTCCATAATAATATTTAAATAACTATAATTACTGATAAATTTTCATAAACACGATTGATAACCCCAAGGGAGCTTGGGATTAGTTGATAGACGAGTGTTATAAGCTTCATAACATTTAAATTCTCTAACTCGATCGTTGACTAAACCATAGGTGACAAGCACTTCTGGACGAGCGATAAACGAAACTATACTGACAGTAGGGCATTGGGCGATAATTTTAATACTTATCGATCTCATTAATTGTTGTGATTTCAGGACGGTATAGCCACCTTTCCCAGCCATAAAAAGTTCGTATCCATCTGGACGATTTGTGGGATTATGTGGATACTCATTGGCAACAATGATGCTGGTTGTTCTCAGCGGTCGCACATTTTTTACCCGCTCGATGCTATTCCGAATGGTTGTTAACGCATTACTACAATTTTTGATATCTTTTGCAGCAGTATCGCGCATCCATCCGTGCCGCGTACACACCCCTTGGGGGCTAGGTAAAGTCGATAGACACCAATAATATCCTTCACCATAGACAACTCCTGCTTGGATGGATTTCAATCTAGAAATAGATTTCCACGGTGTTTGTTCGATCTCATCGGTATAGTAGTATTTATTGCCACGAATTATCAGTGACATGCCCACACCACCGCTCGCATATTTGCCACCAATTATCTTGGGAGTTGAGTTATTTACTTGTTGGTAATTGTCGAGGCTCGTGTCGATCGCCCGATCCAAAGATAAACTCGTTAACTCATATCCATAAACCATCCAAAATGCGATCGCGATCGAGACATATTTTCTGTGTTTATAGATAGACGAAAGATAAGTATGTAAATCGAACAATTCGAGCCGGACAAGCGGGATTTTCATCAGCCATGTCTTGTGAAATAAATTATTTAGAATTGGAAGTTTCGTAACTGTAAATTATCTCGCTACCCTTGAGTTCTTCTAGTAATTTCAGAGAAATTTCATCGCCGAAAACTGCATATAGCATTCCGTCGTAAGCAGAAAATTGAACGCTGCCATTTGCTTCAATTTCCATGTGCAAAATACTAGAACCCAATCCAGGTTCAAGGGTATCTGTTAGTGCTTGAACTTGAGTAGGTTCTAAGTTAATTAATATACCATCACCAGCCAATTTACTATTACTATCCTTGAATGAAGAGTTAGATCCAATAATTTGATACTTAAATTGCGATAGGTCGAAATCTTCAATCGCCCAAATTGCCAATCGAGCTTGCTGTTTGGATAATTGAGTTATAATCGCATAAAATAATTCTCTAAATCGATCGGGATTGGATTCGAGCGAACCTGTAGCGTTCATTTATATATCTTCTGTTGATTTTTGACGTATTCTTCCCATTGCCAGATAATTTGCAATTCTGCTTGACTTCCGGCATATTCGCCATGTTCGCCAACAACGAATCTCAGAAAAGCAGCAATTGCCTGGGCTTGATTTCGATCGAAACCATATATTCTAATCACCTCTTTAGGGACACTTTTTCTTAAACTTCCCAGCATCTGCACGATTTTAAAAAACGGCACTGAGATACTAATATGTCCTTCTAGAGCGGCAATGATAAATACAGGTAGATAGTAGCAAGTTCCTCGTTCGTCTATGAATGATAGAGCTGATTCAAAATTGATGAGTTTTGCACGAGAGATTTCCTGCCAACGATCTTCTATATCTTTCGATCTTGCGGCGATAACTTCGGCATCGGTACAGTAATTGTCGAGAGCGTTCGCGGAGCGTTCCTGTAGGGAAATCGCTTGGTGTAAAGTGGTGCCATTACCAAGTTCTACATCTGCGAAGGCTGCTTGAATCAGATCGATAATTGCTAATGATGTTAAGGGTACTGGCATTATTTATTCGATCTCCTCACTTTATAATCAAGCAATAAGACTCCGTTGTTATAGACCTTGCGATCGATAAGTTCTAAAGCCGTTGACTCGTTGGCGAAGCCTCTCGAAACGAGAATCGATCCGGCAAACAGGGGAATACCTGCGCCCATCAAAAATGGATTTATTTTAAGAATTAGTCGATCGATTAACTTATTGGTAAACAGTGTTGTGGCTAAATTAGCACCACCACAGAGCCAAATACCCTTGCCCGATTCATTTTTTAAACCCGTAACTAATTCGATCGCATTGTCGGCAACAAGTTCAACATTTGGATCTGGACTTTCTTTAATACTGCGAGAAAAAAGATACTGCTTCAAGTGCGAATACGGGCTAGTAATGCCATCTTTCAACCCGATTTCGTAAGTTTTGCGCCCCATCAAAACGATATCGAACCATTTATTTTCGGAGTGGATGCCCATGACATCGCGGAGATGAGATGGCACCGTTTCGGGAAAGGAAGCAAATAAATCGACAAAATATTCACCATCTTGAGAAAAACCATCGTGGGAGCCATCGGGATGGGCGATAAAGCCATCGACGCTACAAGCCACATAATAGATTAACTCTCTCATATATCCTCCGAATTAGTTGACCGACTTCGCCGCTCCCGTGCAGCGGCTTGTTATGCCTGCTGTGGGTTTGCTATCTGGTGTGTATGTCTCGCTATGGCCTTTTTGAGTAACCAGGAAATTAACCATAGCGGAAGTGCGGCAAATGCGTTTTTTGGGTATAGTTCCAAAGTTCTGTTAATTCGATATCCTGAATTTGTATCCGCAAAGTCCCAGCGTTCGATGAAATGTGTTGCTATATTCTTAATTGGGGAGCTGAAATCACTCATTTTCATAATCAGGCATTTGCCAGCATTTAAAGATTGCACTGTTTCTTTGTGCTTCGATCCATCAGTATTTTCGACATAAAATTCGGTTCCAATAATTGAATTTGCAGGCGATTTCATTGTCACCTTAGCAATTCCAGGGAGAGGCCCATAGCCTTTGAAGCCACTCCATCGATCTACATCGAATATTTCTGCGCAGATTTGCGCTGGCGAGATCGAGCTGTCTGCTGCGATGGTAAAAGTAATCATATTCTTTTTGGCTAACTACTTAATTAGATCGAATGAGAACATTACATGGTCGGTTGCTGCTGAATTACCAACACTCGCATATAGGCTCATGGCTGCGGTATTATCTCGATCGGTTAATACCCACGCTACCTCACAGCCCAAGTCCCGCCCGATTTCAAGCACCGCATTCATCAACCGTTTGCCGATGCCTTGGCGTTGATGGGTTGCTGCTACACCAACTTCGTTAATCCACAGTTCCGGCACGGGTTTATCGGGATGGACGTAATGAACGGCGGAGATAAAACCGATGACTAAATCGTTATCGATCGCGACTACTAAATGATGGCGCGGATCTGCCAGAAATTCGATCGCACGCGGTAGATCGATCGGATCGTCAAACACATCTGGATCGATATTTTTGAGGATATCTAGATCGTCACGATCTAGGATTTCGATCGAGATTGTCATAGTCTGTACTCCGCTTCTCCCTACTTCAATTCTACTCGAACGTTTTTTATCTCCCGATCGTTGTATGCTGCAATCTTTGCAGATATAGTCTCTCCCGACATCTTCCTCGATCGATTCAGGGCTGTCAGATGATATTTGTAGCCTTGACCGTATTTGGCACGGGCTAAATTCACTGCTTTCCTGCCCAGAACACCGTCTCCAGTAATATATAAGAGAATGGGCATGAGTACAGTCAAAGCTGCTCCAAGGAAGAATGCTTGTTTTGGTATAGAGACATGATGACCGGAGTTAAGACTGGCAGACATTACAGGCTCGGCACTCAGTTGTCTGTAAATCCAATAGGCAACAGCAGTCTCTATAATTTTAGAGAGATACCACATTACAAACCCATTTGGATCGAGGCGAAATTCTAGCATCAACAGATCGAATGGGGTCGAACAAGACCGCATCAAGATGGAACCAATCCCAATCGCAATCCAGAAAGCGGCGACCCATCTGACGATATTCGCAGTCCGCAGACTCCCCCGGATGAGATAAACGCCAGCTACCACAATTAAGATGCCTGGGGATGAATAACTCCCAGTTGGTGACTGTTGCAAATTCGTGGATACACGATAAACCATATACATTAGATCGAGAATGCCGATCGCGATCGAGGCTATCCCAACCTGCTTTAAAATAGTGCGATAATGTTGCATCTGTTTTAAGATCTAATTCCTGCTTAGGATGGTGTTTAGACACCATCCTAAAAACTTTATCGATCGCGATCGATTATTTAATTAGACCCTGGGGTAATTGCACGCTCGACACCCTGCGGTTGCATTTTTTTGAATTTTGCTTGTGGCTTGCAACGTTCGTGTACTTTAGTTTCTAAACTAGATGGATCGATATTTTCCGAGCCGACAATCAGTGTTTTATAATTAGCAGCTTTTTCAACTACAATTTGACCGCAGCTATTGACTGATTTATCTTGGCGCGAGCCTGGTTTATCTTGAGCACTAATAAATCTGATTTGGTATCGTTTAGCAGGAGTTAATCCTGTAACTACTACTTCACCTTTACTAGTTTTGTAAGCTTCGGCAGCATTTGCGATCGCACTATTAGTTAGTACGAGAATTGTGGCAATTGAAATCGTAGCAATTGAAAATTTAGTTGACATATATACACTCCAAAATTGAGATAAGTTTTGTGAGATTTTAGTGAGATAGCAGCGGGTTCTAACCGCTGCTCGCGATCGAAGTAAACGCCTACGCGGACTGATTAACTAGTCCACGTAGGCGGACTTCGCATCATTAGCCACGACTTCTGTGTCGTTGGCAATCCATTTGTCTAACCTTTCAGTTTTCCAGGGTTGCGAGCACCGCCAGAAACACCTTGACATTCGACAATATCTTGGTTTGATGACTGATAAGCAGAATCCCAGGTTACAGTCACAGATTTCGGACAATTATCATAGTTTTTGTTAACTAGATCGATCGTGCCTAAAGGGGTATTAGACTGAATTTTGACGGATTTAATTCCTTTAGAGCTAGAGATATCACAGCTAACATTATTTGGAATAGTGCAGTTAACAGTTGGTGCTGCGTTGGCAACAGAGCCGATCGCGAAAGCACCGAATAAAGTTGCACTAGAAATTAAGCTGGCAAATACGATCTTGAAAGTTAGAGTGGACATTATTTTCTCCTCAATTAATTGTCATTCGAGCAATTTATCGATAGTTGCCAATCGATGCTTTGCTCGTTGAATCAATCTACAAATTTGTCGGGTTCATTTCGGAAAAATAGAAAATTAATTTTAATTTATTTGCTTAGCTTTTATCGCGCTACAAAAATATCAATCAATGCAAAAAAATGCCTCGATCTCAAGTCGCAGGATCTCGATTTTTAAAGCAAGAATCATGCGCAATATTCTAGAAATTATTCCTTAAAAATACTGTTTACACAAGAAAATCTACTCGTTAAATTAAATTTATATTTTTATTGACTGGAGTTAAGCTCGATAAGTAGTCGATCTTGGGCCTCTGCCAAATCTATCGACAGAAAGTTGTCGCAAACCTTCTCCCGATCGTGAAGCTACGCTAAGACCGTCTCAGGAAAAGCTGTTAACTGGTTCATCGGGGTATTTTTAGTATCATTCCAGACAACTCCAGAGACCAGATAAGTTAGATAAAGATAATAACTAACTTAAGCAACAGCTTGAGATAATAAGAAAATCCTGCGGATGTACCTGATTCGAGAGTTTAGTTGCCGCTCGATCGATCGATTAAGTTGAGCTTAAGTTAGTCATTCTCATCACATATGAACATGGCCACTAAAAAGAATCGCCGTCGGGGAGTCGTGCTGTCGCCAATCGGTCAACAGAAGATCGAACATGCGCGGCGACATCTGGAGAAAACAGAAAATGCGGGCGACAGGTTCACGATCGAAGAACTCAGCGAGCGATCGCAGTTATCTCTCGCCACGATGACAAAGGTTTTAGCCGCTCGGCTCGGCGTGGATAAGCAAACATTGGAGCTGGTGTTTGTGGCTTTTGGGTTGCAGATGGAACGCGCCGATTATCATCAGCCAGAACATCACGAGGAGTCAGCAGAAATTCATCTCGATTCCCCAGCAACACAAGTAATCGATTGGGGCGAAGCGATCGATGTTTCGATGTTTTACGGGCGAGATTCCGAAATTACCACGCTGACAACTTGGATTCAACAGGATAACTGTCGCCTGATTGCCTTGTTAGGTATGGGCGGGATTGGCAAAACCGCTCTATCGGTCAAAATTGCCCAGCAGCTCCTGCAAACTGCTCGACCCTTTGAATTTATCGTCTGGCGTAGTCTCCGCAATGCTACGCCCCTAGAATCGCTACTGGTTGACATCATCCAAGTGCTATCCTGTCAGCAAGAAAACTTGGCTTCTTTGCCGATTCCGGCTCTATTAAATCGGTTGCTGCATTACTTGCGATCGCATCGCTGTTTGTTGGTATTAGATAATTGTGAAGCTATTTTGCAGAGCGGGGAATTTGCCGGAGTCTATCGTCAAGATTATGAAGCCTATGGCGAACTATTTCGTCAGGTGGGCGAAATATCCCATCAGAGTTGTCTGGTGCTAACCAGTCGCGAGAAACCACAAACGATCGCCAATCTGGAAGGGATAACTTTACCCGTGCGATCGATTGCCCTGACTGGATTACCGCTGGATGATAGCGATCGATTATTTGAAGCGATCGGACTATCTTCATCATCATCGATCGACAGACATAAGCTGATGTCAGTTTATGCTGGTAATCCCCTCGCACTCAAGATTGTTGCTACCTCGATTCGGGAAATTTTTGATGGGGATGTCGATGCGTTTTTAAGTGCCGAAACTACGGTGTTTAATGGGATTCGACGGTTGCTAGACCAGCAATACCAGCGGCTGATGCCGATCGAGCAACAGGTAATGACGTGGTTGGCGATCGATCGCGATTGGGTCACACTTGCTCAATTACAGGCGGATATCGTTCCTGCTGTCACTACCCAGCAATTGATGGAAGCCTTAGAGTCTCTATCGCGGCGCAGTTTAATCGAGCAAAAGAACGCCCGTTTTACTCAACAACCTGTAGTAATGGAATACATGACCGAGCAGTTAATCAACCAAATCTGTGCAGAAATTACTAACTCTCAACTCTCAACTCTCAACTCTCAACTGTTTAACACTTATGCTTTGACTCAAACCACGGTCGAGGAATATGTGCGGGAGAGTCAAATTAGGCTGATTTTACAACCGATCGCGCGATATCTGCGAGAGAGATTTAGATCGATCGAAGAGCTAGAGCGACAGATGGGGCAAATTTTAGAGCTGGTGCGGCGATCGGAAATAACAGGATCGAGCTATGGAGCCGGAAATGCGATCGGTTTAATTCAGGCATTGCAACTAAATCTGACTGACTATAATTTTACCGAACTCACCATTCGTCAAGCCTGTTTCCAAAATACCCCCCTGCACCGAGTTAACCTGTCTCGCGCTCATCTTATCGATTGCCGATTTGCCGAGCCTGTAGCCGAACCATCTTCCTCAGCAGTTAATGCTAGTGGCGAATTGCTAGCCTTTGGGGGGCACGATGGCATAGTACAGATGTGGCAAGCATCGACAGGGCAACTATCCTTCGCCGTGCAAGCGCATACAACTTTTATTTTGGCTCTAACTTTTAGTCCCGATGGCAAAACCCTAGTGAGTAGCAGCATTGGTGGGGGGATAAAATTCTGGGATGCCCACACGGGCAACTGCCAGCGGACTTGGGAGAAAGGCGGAATTTGGACGCTGGCGTATAGTCCCGACGGGCGATTATTAGCAGCAGGTTTGAGCGATCGCGATAACTCGATTTATATTTGGGATGTGCAGACCGAAGAATGCTTTAAAATTTTGCTCGGACATACTGCCCCAGTCTGTGGCATTGCTTTTGCACCACACCTTATTGACGATCGACAACTGCTGGTGACGGTAGGGCAAGATTGCGTGGTGAAAATTTGGGATCTCGAAAGTGGCGATTGTCTTCGCACTCTAACCGAACATACCGGACAGATCTGGTCGGTGTGTTTTCATCCCGATGGCGATCGGTTTGCTACCTGTAGCTTCGATCTTTCCATCAAGATTTGGGATGTCGCAACGGGTGCTTGTCTCCAGACACTATGGGGTCATGCCAAAGAAGTTTCTAGAGTTAGATTCAGTCCCGACGGTCATTTACTCGCCAGTGCCAGTAGCGATCGCACCGCTCGGCTGTGGGACATCGAAACTGGCAAATGTCTGAAAGTGTTGCAAGGACATCTGGAGCCAGTTTGGGCGATCGAATTTACCACAGGTTACGTTGGTTCTGCTGCGAGATCCGATCGACGGGTGGATAGTTCGATCGCCAGACAAGTCTTCGTGAGTATTGGCGTGGATCGCGCCATGAGATTTTGGGATGTCAGTCACCTATATCGAGATCATCCGTTCTCGATCGATCCAGCCTCCATTTCCGGTCATTGTCTGAAAACCATTCAGGGTTGTGGTACGGGGATTCGCGCCCTAGCGATCCATCCCGATGGGCTGTTATTCGCCAGTGGGGGTATGAGTGAATCGATCGATCTATGGGATCTAGGCGATCGATCCGATCCTTACCAGCCCAGCGAACCAACCGGAAAATGTCTCCAAAAACTTACAGTTCGCGATTCAAATACCTGGACGATTGCCTTTCATCCCCAAGGTAAATTGCTAGCCAGCGGACACATGAATGGTGAAATGAGAATTTGGGAGGTCGAATCGGGAAAATGTTTGCATAATTTGACCACAAATTATTCGTATATGATTCAATGCTGTCGATTTAGCCCCCAAGGAGATCTGATCGGTTGTATCGGCAGCACGGAACCCATTATCCGCTTCTGGGATAGCCAGACTGGGGAGTGCTGGCGCACGATCTGCTTAGAAGCCGAATCTTACATCTTCGGACTAGATTTTCATCCCCAAGGACGCTATTTTGTGACCGCCGGACATGACGATCGAATTCGGTGGTGGGATATGTCATCGGGAGAGTGTTTTAGAAGCCAAGCGGGAAATGAAGGGCATGTTTGGGCGATCGCCTTCCATCCGCAAGGACACCTGTTTGCAAGTATTGGCGGTAGCCCCGATGTCAAAATTTGGGATGCTGAATCGGGAGAATGCTTGAGGTTATTAGCCGGACATACCGGAAATCTGGGGGCGATCTCCTTTAGTCCCGATGGCTCAATTCTGGCTAGCGGTAGGAGCGATCGCACTATTCGGCTGTGGGATGTGTTAACTGGTGAGTGTTTGCACGTTTTCGAGGGTCATACCAGCGGTGTCACGTCAGTAGGATTTACTTCATCGCACATGCTAGCCAGTGCGAGTTTTGATGGCACGATTCGATTGTGGGACGTGCAAACGGGAAAATGTCTGAATCTGTTTCGACCAGATCGACTGTACGAAGGCACGAATATTGCTGGGATAACTGGGCTGACGGATGGTGAAATCGCGACACTCAAAAGTTTGGGGGCGATCGATCTGCTGGAGCCACAGGGCAAGATTTTCGATCGGTAATGGTATGAGCTGCGATCGATCGAGGGGCAATGTCGATCGAACCCACTAGTACTGGGCGGCATAAATAGGGGTTGCGGAATAAAGGCTAAAATCCAGGTTGGAAAGCAGTTACAGCTACTAATTCAGCTACTCAGAGCCAAGG
>NZ_PVWO01000717.1 GCF_003003845.1 Chamaesiphon polymorphus CCALA 037
TGGGTAGATGGGTGGATGGGTAATGGGTAAGATCGTACTGTACTCGTTAACAAGGTAGCGACGCTACCTTCTGCCCTCCACCTTCTACCTAAAGCCTAAAGCCTAAAACCTAAAGCCTAAAACCCAAAGCCTAAAACCTCCAAATCACGATTACAATCGGCAACGCCTCATCCATGAAACATTATACAGTCCTAGCTAATCCGCAGACATATCAAAAAGCGATCGATTATCTCGATCGATTAAAAGCTGGCGAAAAAGCAGGTGAATACTTACATCATAAGTTAAAAAATATCGATCTCAATCGAGTCACAATTACTGAATTTATCGGACTGCTGGCGCAAACTAAGCGTCCGCAGATTTTCGCAGAATCGGCAGTATTTGGGAATGGAATCGATTGGAATCAATCGGAACTTTCGATCTTAGGCGATCTGAGTATCGTTACGCCAGTTACTGTCTACGATAATGGCAAACATCGCAATCCCGACTTACATCAAATTCCATTTGCTGCTACTTTAATTTTCACCCCAGGTGCATTATTACAAAACGGTCATAATCTTACACCTGCGGATTGGATGGAAGTTACAACCGATGGCATCTTGAATGCCGATGGGTATTATCGACTCTACGAACGGAGATTATTACCAGCATTTATCTATATTAACGCTCTAGCCAAACAGCATGGCAAGAAGGCTTTAATTACGATTCCTGGCATGGGCTGCGGGCAATTTGCTGGGATATTTAGAGGCCAATTGGGTGCAGAGTTAAGAAAGGTACTCGTTCGGTTTTTACAAGCTTATAGTAGCGATTTTTCACAGATTCAGGCTGTATATTACGACCCATATAGCGAATGCAAAAACGATCGGATCGAGATCGAGGGCATTAGTTTATTAGTCCGACCTTTGTTGAGAGGAAATGCAAATAAACCTCAATTATGCTTGCCCCAAACTTATGCCGAAGATGGGGATAATTTTGAAAATTGCGAGCTGTTTAGTTTTGTCGCTTGGGATCATGTATCCTGGCCGGGTAATGATTTCTATCTTAATGCTCGATCGACAGATGATGGCGTTAAAGCAGCAGCGACTAATGTAATGCAAGTCATGACTGGGATTGAGGGCACCTACAATCCGCAGATAGATCGTTACTGTCAGCCAGATGAATATGAAAATTGGCAAGAAGTAGTCCGAAAAAATCGGGTTCAGCTAGAACTGAAGCATAGTTTCATTATTTTGCCATCTACCGATCGATAGAGATCGTCTTAATTTTGTCCGGTTCGAGCGAGTCAACGATCGAATAATGTTAGCATCCCCAACTGTTGACAAAGGAAATAGCAACCATGCTAGTAAACGCGATCGTCTTTGCCGCTACAGGCTTCTGGATGTTAATGATTTTTGACTGTGTGCGCAACGAACCCAAAAGTTCGAGCTGGCTATGGCTATTAATCATGTTGAACGTTCCCGGCGCGTTTATCTACTTTGCAGCCAGAAAATTGCCGGATCTAGATCTTCCCATCCCCAATTTTTTCAAACGGTGGACGATGAAAGACGCGCTGTGGAATGCAGAGGCGGGAGTCACAAATATCGGCAAATCCCATCAATATGTGATGCTGGGAAATGTGTTGGCAGAGATGGGAAATCTCAATCGGGCGTTAGAATGTTATCGAGATGCTCTACACAAAGAGCCAGATAATACTCATGCCTTATGGGGTTGTGCGACAATCGAAATGCATCGCAAAAATTTTGCTCAAGCTCAAGCATATCTAAAAAATTTACTCGATCGAGATGCTCGGTATAAGAGGGGTGAGGCGTTTCTACTCTATGGTAAAGTTCTGTACGAACTCAAACAATGGTCGGCAGCTAAATTACATCTAGAGCAAGATGTCAAACAGTGGGGGCATTCGGAGTCTTTGCTATTACTCGCAAAAATTGCCCTCAATCCCGATGGCGATCGAGTAGCATCAAAAAAATATTTAACTACCATGTTAGCGAGATTAAAAGCCTCACCCAAATACAATTATCGCAAGCAGCTACATCTGATTCGATCGGCAGAGAAAATGTTGAAAACTTTGGGATAGGTTTTAGGTTTTAGGCTTTAGGGGGTAGGCTTTAGGCTTTAGGTTTTAGGTTTTAGGCTTTAGGTAGAAGGTGGAGGGCAGAAGGTAGCGACGCTACCTTGGGAATGAGTACAGGACGATCTTACCCATTACCCATTACCCATTACCCATTACCCATTACC
>NZ_PVWO01000179.1 GCF_003003845.1 Chamaesiphon polymorphus CCALA 037
CCCCAGATGAGACAAAGCTTTGTATAGTATGAATAGACGAGTATCAACGTGACCGATCGTCCGATCGAGTCGGAGATTTGTGTTCCAACATTTCAAGCAGGACTTAAAAAATGATTTAATTGCTGGGTTGCTGGTCGCGATCCCACTCGCGACCACAATCTGGCTGTCGATCAATGTGGCGACATGGGTAGTCAACTTTTTGACTCGCATTCCCAAGCAGATAAATCCTTTCGACGGATTGCATCCAGCACTGGTAGCTGTGTTAAACCTATTAGTGGGATTGACCGCACCATTGTTGACAATCTTGCTGATTGGATTGATGGCTCGCAACATTGCTGGTAAGTGGCTCTTGGATGTCGGCGAACGACTAGTCCAAGCAATTCCCCTGGCGGGAGCTGTTTATAAAACACTCAAGCAATTGCTCGAAACTCTACTACGAGATTCGGGCAGCAAATTTCGCCGGGTAGTGCTGGTAGAATATCCGCGTCGGGGAATTTGGGCACTAGCATTTGTCACTGGGACACTCGATGGTGAAATTCAATCGCAGATGCCAGATCGAATGCTAAATTTGTTTATTCCCACTACTCCCAATCCGGCTACTGGTTGGTATGCGGTGGTAGCCGAACACGATGTGATGGATCTAACTATGTCGATCGAGGATGCTTTTAAAGTAATTATTTCGGGCGGGATTGTCAATCCTGGGAATGTCACAACAGCAGCTTTGAATCCTAGCTCAACACCTGTAGTCGCTCCCTCAATGACTAGTGCGTTACCTACCCCCATTAGCGATCGGGAGGATAGCTCACAAATCTTATAGTCACCCATGGATCATTATCTGACGATCGCCGCCCAGGTTCAAAATTTTTTTAAGTACGATCTTATCGCTCTCCCTCCAGAAATGGTTGGGAAGGTTTTGCGGATAGAAGTACAAATTTCCACCCTCGAACCGCTAAGTTGGCTGGCACGACAAAAGTCAGATGTGAAAACTTATTGGTGCGATCGTCAGGGTAATTTTACAATGGCTGGAGTGGGTACAGTCGCTACAATTGATGGAGATCGTCCGATCGATTATCCAGACATTTTCGGCCAATTGAGGCAAAGTTTGTCGTTGTTATTTCCCCATGTTCGCTATTACGGAGGCATCGGTTTTAGTCAGAGCAAATCGATCTCGCCGATTTGGGAATCCTTTGGAAATTATCGATTTGTCGTACCGCGATTTGAGATTTTGGTACGGGGGTTAGAAACTTTTTTTGCATGTAATTTTACGCTAAATTCGCTCCCAAATCTCGGTCATGAAATTTGGGAGACAGAGTTAGCTACGATCTTAGACGAACTAGCTCGAATCGATTTTTCACAACAAGAACTACCTACAGAATTACCATTACAGATCGCTCGTTTAGATCGACCCAATCGCGTCGAGTGGCAACGCAATATCGAGCTAGCTCTGGCTAAATTTAACGCACTCAATCTCGACAAAATCGTCCTCGCGAGACGATCGACGCTCACATTTACGCATAATTTACAGCCCCAATTATTATTACGATCGCTCAAACCGCACAATCCGCACAGTTATCATTTTTGTTTTCAAATCGATCCGACTACTGCATTTATCGGGACTTCTCCAGAACGACTTTATTCTCGTGCAGATCGATTATTAAAAACAGAAGCGATCGCCGGAACTCGCCAGCGGGGCACATCAGCGAGCATCGATCGCGAATTGGGCGATAATTTACGCACTTCACTTAAAGATATTCACGAGCATGAATTAGTCGTCACTAACTTACGTGGAGTGTTAACAGAATTATGCCATTCCGTGACGATCGATGATGAATCGGCAATTCTCAAGCTCAATAAAGTTCAGCATTTATATACACAATGTCAGGGGCTGTTGAAATCGCATCTCACCGATGCCGACATCTTACCCAAATTACATCCCACTCCAGCCGTAGGTGGATTTCCCCGCACTCCTGCCCTCAAACTCATTCAAGAACTCGAACCCTTCGAGCGGGGCTGGTATGCTGCTCCGGTAGGCTGGGTGGGCTACGATGATGTCGAATTTGCCGTCGCAATTCGCTCTGGCGCGATCGATCGCGATCGCTTATTCTTATTTGCAGGTGCGGGGATCGTCCGAGGTTCGCAATCGGCAGAAGAATGGGCCGAAATCGAAAATAAAATTCGCCACTATACAGACTTATTTACCGATTTGCCACCACAGCAGATTATCGATCTATCTTTGGCCTAAGCTAGCTGTGAGCCTGAACATCCTGGCGGACTGCGACTATTTAAGTTTAGTCACAATTAGTTGAATCGATTGCGTATTGAGCTACAAGAATGGTTAACTTTGCGCGTTCTAGCTCGGATAATTCTGCCCAATCCAATGGTCTGACGATATTATTGGGATTATCTACACCAGGATTGCATCGCATCGCATATGCATAAGGACGCGCCATTACCAACAAATCGTCAACTTCCCAATTCGAGAGTAAATCTCGCACCGATTGGACTAACTGCTCGACGGGTTCGAGGTTGCTCGCAGGAGCCAAACTGCTGACATTTGCCGCAATCTGTGCCAGCCATTGTTGGGGTACTCTCGTTCCAAATTTACTCGTAAGTGCAGCTAATGGACTGACTCGTACCTCTTCACTAGGTGTCTCCCAACAAGATTGAATACTAGCAAAAAAAGATTGCGACTTCTGGCCGATCTCCACATCAGACCAATCATCTAAACTGAACTCACTATCCGATCTGGCGTAGTAGTCGGCAGTTTCTGGATCGGCAGGATTCCAAGGATAATTGACAGTAGATGAGCGAAGGAGGCAATCCATTAATTCTGCTTCAGCTACTGAAAGATGGTCGCGATCGGGTTGAGAATTGAATGACATAATTGCGCTCCTGTGCTGTGTGATGGGGTTTGGTAATTAGTATATTAATTAATGTAAGTAACTTAATAACTGCTAGGAACTTTTTTGGAGTTGAGTGTATCTAGAGCTTATTAAGATCTGTAATTTACTACATTTTAACCATACCTGATTCCGTAAAGGTATAAAAGTCTTTAGTACGGATATCGGTCGTCTTATCAAGCATTTCAAGCCACGACACCAGTCGCAAAGATCTCTGGATCGAGACGATCTGCAAACTATCTCTATGCTATTCCGTAGATAGATGGGGGCAATACAAAAAACGTTCCCAAATATCGCTGCCATTTAACTACATCACCATTTAGATCGTGATTACATTGCTCTTGGTAGATGACCAAAACTTGATTCGGCAAGGGTTAAAAGCTTTGTTAGAACTCGAACCTGACTTGCAGGTAGTCGGCGAAGCAGAAAATGGCGAAGTCGCGATCGAGTGTGCCAAAACACTCGCGCCAAATGTCATCCTGATGGATATTCGGATGCCAGTAATGGATGGCGTGACAGCCACCAGAGAAATTTGTCGCCAGTTCCCCAACGTCAATATTTTAGTATTGACGACATTTGATGATGATACTTATGTCGCCGCAGCGATTAAATACGGTGCAAAAGGATATTTACTCAAAGATACACCATCAGAAGAGATTGCCGCCGCTATTCGGGCGGTAGATCGCGGCTATACTCATTTAGCACCGGGAATGCTCGCCAAAGCCATGTCAGGGCAAGTGCCAAAACCCACCACGGCACCCCCACCAGAAGTCAACGAACTGACACCCCGAGAGCTAGAAGTCTTAAAACTGATTGCCAAAGGTGCCAATAATCGGGAAATTGCCCAAGTATTATACATTTCTGAAGGCACGGTCAAAAATCACGTTACCAATCTCTTGAATCGGTTGAATTTGCGCGATCGCACCCAAGCCGCCATTTTTGCTAATACATACTTTTGAAGTATGCAGATTACTAGCCAATTTACTACGCCATTATGCTTATTTTTTGAGCGATCGATCGGCGATCGCCCCGATTGACTAAAAAAGGTCGTCGCTGTTGATACTTTTGGCATACGGAAGCGAGATCCTTAAGGTTTACAATGGGGAGCTAGATATATGCCCAATCTATCTAGAGTCTATTGATATGATTTCTAACTCCTCCAAAGCTCAAGTAGAGCGTAAATGCCCCAAGTGTGGCAGCACTGAAGTTGTCCGCTCGCTGCGGGTGAATTTTAGCGAGCGCGTACTTGGATTGGTAAATATTTATCCTTATCGGTGTCAAAAGCACACCTGCAAACACCGATTTGAAAGTTACGGGCGCAATTAATTGTCGCTAGATACTAATCTAGGACAGCGATCTGCGATCGAGCATCGATCGTCGCTAACTTGGATCTTGGCAATTGTCGATCGACATGATACAATTAATTCAGTACGTGAGTACTAAAGTCTATATATCTGCGCGGCGCACACCACTTGCAATCCGGATGATGGATCGTCATCCTTGCGTTTAGTCTAGCCACACATCACTAGCGCGCTCTTAACTGTGCCGATATCACCTAATACCTGCTATTGCGGGGCTGACTCCGTGAGTCCAATGAGCAGGTATTAGGTGTATCGGCTGGCGTTGAGCGAGCTAGTCCCGAGGGGTTTACGAAGAGGAGCCGCGCCGGAATATGGATTTTTTAATTGCTGACTGTATAGAGATCGTCAGATCGCCCAAGCACTATGACCGAACAGCCGCGCACTCGTCAGGATCTTTACGATCGCATTCGTCAAAGTTCTAAAGAAGAATTCATCCTCGATGAAATGATTCGACTGGGATTTTGGGCGGCAAATGGCGAAATACCAAACGATCCGGCGGATGAGATTCGACGGCGCGGCGAAATTCAACGAGAATTAGATACCCTCAGAGCAGAAAATCGTCGCTTGCATAATGAGGAAGCTCTCAAAAAAGAGGCACTGAAGTTGCGGATGGCCGAATCGCGCCGCAAGCAGCAAGAAACGAAAGAACGTCGCGAGCGCGAACGCCAAGAACGGGCGATCGCATGGCAAGCGCACCAGGAGCGAGAAATTACCTATTTGGGCGAAGGGGTGTCGGCGGGGTTGAATCTCACCACATCCGATCTGGCGAGATTGCAACAGCATCGACTGCCGATTTTGCACGCTGCCGCAGATCTGGCAAGTGCGATGGGAATTAGCATCGGACAATTGCGGTTTCTGGCATTTTCGCGCCGGATTGCGACGATTTCGCACTACGTGCGCTTTCAGATTCCCAAAAAAACTGGCGGATTTAGAGCGATCTCGGCACCACTCCCACGGCTCAAACAAGCCCAGCAATGGATTTTAGACAATATTTTAGAAGGAGTAGTCTTGCATCCCACCGCGCATGGATTTCGGCGGGGTCGATCGATCGTTACTAATGCCGAGCCGCATGTCGGGGCGTTAGTTGTCATCAACATGGATTTACAAGACTTTTTTCCCTCGATCTCCTATGCTCGCGTCAAAGGGATTTTTCGTTCGCTGGGTTATTCTGAAGCGATTGCCACCATTTTGGGCTTAATTTGTACCGAACCAGACGTTACGGAGATCGAGTTAGATGGGCGCAGTTACTATATCGCACAAGAGCTACGCCATTTACCGCAAGGTGCGCCGACTAGCCCTGCTTTAACCAATTTACTGTGTCGGAGACTCGATCGTAGGCTCGATCGAATGGCCAAAAGTCGGGGCTTTATTTATACTCGCTACGCAGACGATCTGACGTTTTCGACTACCGATCGTGAGAAATTGCGCGAAATTGGTAATATTCTCAAAGGGACTCAGGGCATCGTCACTCATGAAGGGTTGACGATACATCCCGACAAAACTCGTGTCCTCAGACAGTCCCAGCAACAAGAAGTCACTGGGATCGTGGTCAATCAGAAGTTAAATGTAGACAGGGCTACCCTCAGACGCTTTCGCGCCACCCTCTACCAAATCGAAAAAGACGGATTAGCGGGCAAACAGTGGGGACAAGGAGCCGATCTATTACAATCGATCGCTGGATTTGCTAATTATGTATCGATGGTCGATCCCCAGAAAGGTCGAGAATTTTTGGCCAGCGTCGGGCGGATTCAGAAGAAGTATGGCAAGCGTAAAAGATGATACACGAGCGAGCTAAATAGCATACAAATATCGAAAAAATCTAGTTATTTAATATTTGTTTAATATTGTGTGGTTTTGGTGTCGATCGAGAGCTATGCTAGAGAGGTGAGCCGATGCCAAATTGGAGCGGCTATACCAACCAGAGCGGGGTATTATTACCTCGAAGCATAAATGGAAATGAAAAGTCCATCGGGAGTTGTTAGGGATGTACGAGTAGTTCCCGATCGGATCGAGGAGCTGCACTATCTTTGTTGCAAGCGATCGATTTTATTAGATTTAGTAACAGATGCGATCGTCCTGTGGTCGATCGAGGGCGCGATTAAATATTGGAATCGGAGTGCCGAGCGGATCTATGGTTGGCTGGCAGAAAAAGTCGTTGGCAAGCAGATCGTCGATGTACTGTACGATCTCGACGATCCCCACTATCAAATTGCCATTGCCCAAACACTCGATCGTGGCGAATGGTGTGGCGAATTTCAAATATTAACCAAAGCGGGTAAAAGCAGCACCGTTACCAGTCGTTGGTACCTGATAATGGCTGCTGATGGTACACCACAATCGATTTTGACGATCGATACCGACATTACCGAACATAAATTACTCGAACGGCAATTTTTGCACGCCCAAAGGCTCGAAAACTTGGGCACCCTCGCTAGCGGCATCGCCCACGATCTCAATAATATTCTTACCCCGATCGTGGCAATTACCGAATTGCTACCGCTCAAGCTCAAGAATTTAGACGAGCGCACTCAGAAACTACTGAGCACGCTATCGGACAATTCCAAACGCGGGCGGGAATTAATCTCTCAAATTCTGACATTTGCTAGAGGTGGTGGCAACGAACATACGATCTTACAGCCGCGACATCTACTCGCCGAAGTCCTGCAAATCGCCAAACAAACTTTTCCTAAATCGATCGAGATTAGCCTTCAGATCGAGAGTAGCCACCTGTGGACTTTATCTGCCGACGCCAACCAACTCCACCAAGTTTTGCTCAACCTGTGCATCAATGCCCGCGATGCGATGCCCAATGGTGGCGAATTGACAATTATGGCCGAAAATATTGTCTTGAGTGACGAGTACTCCAAGCTGCACCCCAACGCGCAGGGCGGGGCGTATGTGGCAATTACAGTTGCAGATACGGGCACGGGAATTCCGGCGGAATTATTAGAGCGGATTTTTGAGCCGTTTTTTACTACCAAACCAATCGGCAAGGGGACGGGGTTGGGACTTTCAACAGTATTAACGATCGTCAATAATCATCAAGGGTTTGTCGATGTTTCTAGTCAAGTGGGTAAAGGCTCACAATTTCGATTTTATTTACCAGCCATCGAACAGCTAGAACCGGAGTGCGTGCCAGCGATCCAGCCCAAACTCACGGGTAAGGGCGAACTAATTTTGATCGTCGATGACGAACCCTCAATTCGTGAAATTCTCGGTACGACGATCGAATCTTACGAGTATCAGAGCGTAACAGCGCGTGACTCTCAACAAGCGATCGACTTATATACCAAACACCATCTCGAAATCGGCACGATTTTACTCGATTATATGATGCCTGGAGGCAATCCCACGCAGACGATCGCCACATTACACTCGATCGATCCCGACGTGCGGATTATTGTCATGAGTGGTTTGTCTGCCCACGAAGTCGCCGCTCAAAATCACGGTAAGGCAATTAAAGCTTTCCTTGCCAAACCATTTAGCACCCAAGATTTACTGCACGCACTCAAAGCAGCATTGAATTAATTGATATAGCAGTCGCCAGGGTTGTTAGGACACTTGCTTTAAAACATACTCGATCGCATCGCGCAAACAATTAAACCGAGCCAGACAGTGACGAACGCGACTCTTAATCCAAGACCAAGACCAGCAACGTTCAATCCGATTGAGATCTGGGGAATAAGCAGGTAAATATAATAAATGACATCCGGCAGCCAGGATTAATTCTTCAATCCGTCCACCATGATGAAAAGTAGCATTATCAATAATTAACCACTGTCCTGGTTTTAAACACTTAATCAAACAGGTCTCAATCCAAGTTTCAAACACTACTCGGTTACACGAACCTTCGACTGTAAATGGTGCGATTAATTGATGGTTACAGTACGCACGAGCGATCGTATTAATTCGCCCTTGTCGCCGTCCCGATTTTAGGGCTTCAAAGCGTTCGCCACACTTGTTCCAGCCATAAGCATATTCATCCCGACTGTCCATTCCCGCCTCATCTGCATAGACAATATTCTCTGGCTCGATCTTGGCTAATTGCTCCAAAAATACTTGACGATTGGTTTCATTTCGTTCGCGGTAGCCATAAGTCTTTTTTTTCGCGTATATCCCATTTTTTTTAACGCCCGAGCAGTCGTCCTACTACTGATATCTTCTGGCCATAACTGTGCTAGTTGTGATTGTGTTTTATCTCCATGCTGATTGACAAACTCATGAAATTTTCGCCAATTGGTGATTTTATGGTTATTACCTGGTGGTTTGGTCTTCTCTGGCAACACATCTCCTGTTTGCTTTTTTCGTTCCAACCATAGGTCGAGAGTATTCCGACTAATCTTAAATAGTTTGCTTACCTCACTTTTTTTACGCTTATCTACTTCAATCGCTGTTACTACTTTTTGTCTAACATCGTAACTATAGGGTTTTGCCATTGCTGTTGACTTGGTGTGGTTCTTTATCTATTTTATGTCCTAACGACCATGGCGAATGCTATACCCCTCTTCTGTCACTCTCCGAGAGGTAAAATAAATACTCAGCTAGAATTACAGCCAAAATAAAATTGATTAACAACAGCAATTAATCGGTGAAGCCCAAGTAATAAATCTCGATTAGGAAAAACTTTAAGCCAAGGATAAATCATCCAGAGCAAGACAATAGGTTGAATGATTAATCGGAGGTTATTTAAACAGTTCTTCCAGCCACTAGCATGAGTCCAATCTTGATGATTTGAGAAATTGGGAGCAGATGCTGTAGATTTAGTATCGACTGATGATTGTTCTGTTAAAGTTAAGAAAACAGGATCGCTTAAACTCACCATTAAATAAGCCGAATAAATTAGTTCCCACCATTTTTCAATTTGCTCAAATTTAGTAAATCGATAATCTGTCCACCCTAGTTCTTGCTTAACTTGTCTAAATCCATATTCTACCCAGGTTCTACTGCCATATAGATTACCAACTAGCTTACCAATCTTACCTTGAAGATTAGTCATTACAAATGATGTTGAATTTTCTGGTAATGTGTTTGGGTCTGTGGTTATTTCCCAGTAAGTAGTTGCTCTGTGCTTACCATAAATTATTTCTCGGCTAAATCTGACTTCTGTAGTTCCATCGCTAAAAACTCTTATGAATTCATGCCATTTATTTGCTCTAACCTTCTGCCCTGGCAACAGCCAGACCCCATGATTGCTTCTAATTGCTACAATGTATGTTAAGTTGTTCTCCTTTAGTGTTTGAATAAAATCACTACTCTCTCCATATAAGCTATCTGCTAATACTAGCTCGATATTCAATCCGATTTCTACTAGTTCTGTGATTATTTCTTGGGCTAATTCTATTTTTGTTTTATAGCTATCTCTCTCTTTTAATGTTCCTCGTGGCTTGAAGATCTTCCAAATTAGTGGGACTGTGATATTCTCATATACTCCATAAGCATTAACTGACACCATCCCTCGATCTACTTTCCCCACACTCCCTAAGTATTGTCTGGCTACATAGTCAGTTTTATTGCCCTTCTTTCTATCTCCTGTCTCATCAATTATTACTTTTATTGCTTTTCCTTTTACTGCTTCTAACGTTCTTTCTAGTCTTCTGCTTCTGAATTTCTCCACCGATCACGGCGATTTAGCCACGAAATGATGTAATGCTTGTGCCGAATTTACTCCCACTACTTTACTAATTTCTGGCAATGATTTTCTGCCCAGTGTTGTAATTATTCCTAAATGTAAATCTTTACAATATTCATAACTTCTTACTTCCGCAAATAAATTTCTATACTCGCTACAATATCGATCGATGAATGAAATACTTCCGCTTGCGGATCTTGGTAAGTGTTTGAGGATTTGCGCTTCCACATCCATTTCTCCACCTCCTGTTCGGGATTTTTTTACCCTGCTTCTTCTATTTTACCTCTCGGAGAGTGACAGAAGAGGGATACTTGATAATTGATAATTGGTTTGTTAAAGCTATTAGGGTGGGCAGAAAGAGGCTAATATGTTAGTCCGCGAAGCGATTATGTTAATTGTCAAGGGGTAATTTATTCGATCGACAGGCTAAAGCCACCGTGATGCTCACTAGCCCACGGCAATAATCATCACAGTCCGATCGCTCGCCAGCATTCGCTCGAGACGATCTAGTTCGAGCCGATTGCCACTGGCAGCAT
>NZ_PVWO01000718.1 GCF_003003845.1 Chamaesiphon polymorphus CCALA 037
GGCATTTGCCCTCACTAGCTTAACAGCTACGAACTTGTCTGGCGATTTTTTGAGAGGGGAGACGGGGAGAGGGGGAGAGGGGGAGAGGGAGTGCCTGAGTGGGTGGAACGCAGTTCCAAACCCTATTCACTATCCACTATTCACTATCCACTATTCACTATCCACTATTCACTATCCACTATTCACTATTCACTATCCCAACCATTGCTGAATAGTTTGATTGAGTTGTTTGAGCTTGACTGGTTTGGTGAGATAGTCATTGGCACCTGCACTCAAGCATTTGTCGCGATCTCCTTCCATGGCTAGAGCGGTGAGCGCGACAATCGGAATTTTTGTCAGTTGGGGATGTTCGCGGATGCGAGAAATTGCTTCTAATCCGTCCATTCCGGGCATTTGAATATCCATCAAAATGAGATCGGGACAGTGTTTTTGCGCGAGTTTTACCGCTGCTTCGCCGTCTTGAGCGACAATGGGACGATAGCCTTTGACCGTGAGATAACTAGAGATTGTATTGATATTTAGTTCGTTATCTTCGACGATCAGAATCAGTGGCGGTTCGATCTCTTCCTCGACGATGATTTCGGAAACTGTATTGAGATAGTCTGGTAAATTGCTCGGCTCGCTCTGAGACTCTGCAACTAAACAGGTATGCGGCAATGATACGGCAATATAAGTACCCTGACCGATGATACTCTGACAAGTCAGCTTGCCACCATGCAATTCGACGATCGGATTGACGAGCATCAAGCCTAAGCCGACATGATGGCTATCGTTGGTGTAGCCTTGCATTGGGAGTACGGGAAGTATCGGTTGAAATAATTCATCTTCGCTAGCAACAGGAATCTCTTTGCTGGTATCGCTCACGGCAAAATTGATAAATGATGTAGCATCTACCATCGTCCCTGCTGGCTCCCGAGTTACTGTTAATTGCACTCTACCGCCAATGGGGGTTGCATCGATCGCGCGATCGAGTAAGTTAATTAATACTTGGCGCATCCGCTGGAGATCGACGAGAATCATGCCAGCCTCGGCGGGGATGTGTGCATCTAGTTGAATCTGTTTTTGGATGGCATGGTGTTTGACAAAGCTGGCACTAAACTGACAGAGTTCTACTACCGAAACCTTCGTCAGCTCTAGTTCTAGCTTGCCGAGTTGAATCTGAGACAGATCTGTCATATTATTTACCAGTGCGAGCAAATACCCACCACTGCGATCGATCGTCGTGACTGCATTGAGTTGTCGTTCGTTCATGACACCGAAGACTTCTTCTAATAATGCTTCTGACATGCCCAAAATGCCATTGAGCGGGTTGCGAAATTCATGGCTGAGGGTGGCGATAAATTCGTCGGTGAAGTAGTTAGTTGCCGCGACAGATTGGCTCTGGGTGGATTGCAGTAACTGCGGATAACATTGTTCGAGATCGGATATTTTTGTGGTAGCTCCGGCTCGAACGTAGCAATCGTAAGCATCTTGCAAATATACTGCGGCGATTTTTGCTTTACCCCATGCTGCATAAAAGTTGCTGGCGCGTTCGTTGGCGATCGCTTCTGCTTCGAGGGAGCGAGCGGCTTGAGCTGCTAGAATCGATCGCTCTAATCGCTCGATCTCGATAGCATATTCTTCCAAAGTTTTTGCTTGCGCTGCTTCTATAAATTCGTATTCATCTTGACAGTTCATGAGCAAAAATTTGATTAAGTACTTTCGTTTGCAGTTAAGTTTTGACGATTTAAATTAATATTTCGATTAGCTTCAATTATGCCGCACTATCGATACTATAAACTACAATAGCAGATTTATTTCATTATTTATAGCTCGGACAAATTAACTCGATCGCTTTGACTTGGAAAGACTATCTTCTAAGATTAAAGATGATAATTAGTAATTATTAGTTTTATATCTCGGGGCTATATTTAGCGATCGAGGAGTGTCATGCAAGCTGTTTAAATCCAGTAACAGATTTAACATTATATATTAAGTATACCCAAGTTGTGGGCCGATCTATGTGAGCGAGATCTAGGCTTTAGGGGTTAGGCTTTAGGCTTTAGGTTTTAGGCTTTAGGGGAAGTGGACACTGGCATCCACCCATTACCCATTACCCATTACCCATTACTTATTACTCATTACTCATTACTCATTACCCATTACCCATCCACCCATCCACCCATCCACCCATCCACCCCTCTCCCTCCCTAATCGAGATCCAGACATTCCTGAATAGTCTGATG
>NZ_PVWO01000719.1 GCF_003003845.1 Chamaesiphon polymorphus CCALA 037
GTAAGATCTCGGTGTCGGCAGCGGCTAGTTGGGTAGGGGTAGCAGTTGGTTTGGGAGTATTGTTCTTCCTCTGCTTGGCTGGCTGTTCGGCATCGGCTGCTGGCTGTTTGGAAGAGATAATTGCCATATCAGATCGGAGATAAGCGATTTATCTTAATTATCTCAATTAATGGTCATACAATCCAGATTCAAGTTGCGACCTAGAACCTTAGTGGTTGTTAAATCCATCTGTAAGCCATTCAAAAAATTGATAATCGATCGAATTTACCACAAACCCACAATCGCACTTACTCGATAAAAACTAACTCATCTGGTTCTAATGCCATTTCCTCCAAAGATTGCCAGCCAGGTTGCCATTGACTGCGATCTTTGAATGCTTGGGCATTCAACCAAAATCTTACAGTGGGATCGCAGGAGGAAACCATCTCGGCAAATACCCACTTACCATCGTTACGACGATTGACTACTTGAAAATGCCGCCACCCCCACATTTTTTGGGTAGCAGTCCATTTTGAGCCGAGTAGATGTGGGAATTTTTGCTTTTTTGCCACAGATTTGCAGAGTTGGGAGTTGGGAGTTGGGAGTTGGGAGTTGGGAGTTGGGAGTTGAGAGTTGAGAGTTAACATTAGAAGGGAGGGAATTAGAGCGATGAGATAACCGTGCGTGGGTGTTATTTAATATGATTATCTCTAGATGAGTAAAATAGCCGATCGAAATTAAGTTACCAACAACTAAAATCTTCTACTCTCTACTCTCTATCTAAGCTAACGAGCTGACAGTTTGACCGGAAATCTCCCGCAGATGAATGATATCCTGGCGCGGATCGACGAGTGCGACTTGGACTTGGATTTGTTCGCCCAAATCTACCCAGCGATTGAACCGCATCGCCAGCTCGATGCCCAATTCTTCGATTAAGATTAGAGCCAGACTTTCGTCCTCGCGCAGCCAACGGAGGAATAAAGCATCCCACTCGCGATCGCCCGATCGATTGAGGTATTCTAAAGTCCAATAGCGATTGGTTTGGCGTTCGACCATTGTGGCTTCGTAAATACTCGTCCCCAAGCCCATCATGATTTCCTGCAATCGCTCGACGGTAAACGGTAACTCGTCGCCGCGCAGGTGAGCTTTGATTTGAAAATGGGAGAGTAAATCTGTATAGCGGCGAATTGGCGATGTCACTTGAGAATAGGTGTTTAAACCCAAGCTAGCGTGTCGAGAAGGCGTAGTTGCCATTTCGCTCCGAGGCATACAGCGACGCACGGCACAGGAGCGTGCGGGGCCGACTGGGATGAGAATCAGTTCTTCCTCTGGTGGGAGTTCTGGTTGGGGTTGTCCGCGATAGGGCAACGGGAGGGAATTGTCTTGTCCGTATTTGGCGGCGACTTCGCCAGCGAGAATCATCATTTCGGCGACTAAGCGGCGCGCGCGATTATCTTCAATCAGATCGATCGAGACTTTATCGCCGCTAACTTTGACGGTAGACTCAGGCATGTTGATATTAATCGAGCCTTGGGAGAGTCGCCACCGATCGCGAAGTTTAGCAGCTTTGGCGATCGATTCGATTTCGTTTTCGCCAGGAATCCGCAGTTGCAGCATTTCCTCGACGTCTTCATAAGTGAGCCTATAAGTCGGCTCGATCGTGCTTGTAGTTATCTCATATTCGGCCACTGCACCGCTTTCATCTAAGATTACCCCAAAACTTAAGGCACAGCATTTTTGCCCCTGTCGCAGGCTCATAGGCCCCGTAGCGAGTTCGGGCGGAAACATGGGAATCATCCCCGTCGGGAGATAAATTGTGACGGATCTTTTCCGCGCTTCGAGATCGAATTCATCGTTGGGCGATAATAATCGCGTGGGATCGGCAATATGAATCCACAGTTTTTGACGTCCGTCTGGCAATATTTCGACACTCAAGCCATCGTCGATTTCTTGGGTACTCTCATCATCGATCGTGTACACCTTGAGGTGAGTGAGATCGCGGCGGCGGGTTGCATCGAGATCGACAGGAGGATTTGTCAGTAATTCATGCGCCACAGTTAGCATCTTGTGTGAGAAGTGAACGGGAGTCTGAGAACGTCGCAGATGGATGTTTTCATGTATGTCCCACCATCCCAATTCCACGAGGAGCGAGAATACCGCAGGCTGGGTTTGCGACGCGTTGAGAGCGGACAGATATTAGCCCAGTTTGTGCGGGGGATTATCGGGATCGAGCACGGATTTTTC
>NZ_PVWO01000720.1 GCF_003003845.1 Chamaesiphon polymorphus CCALA 037
ATTCCCTTTTTATGGGCACTGTCGGCATCTTTCAAACCGCTTTCGGAAATAGTCAGCGGCGAGAATACTTTTATACCTAAAAATTTTACGCTCGACAACTACAAACAAATCTTTTTTCAAGAGCCATTATTTTTACGCTGGCTGTTTAATAGTGTCGTTATTGCGGTAAGCGTCACCGTCCTAAACTTGCTATTTAATTCCATGGCTGGTTATGCCCTCGCGCGGCTGCACTTTCGGGGCAAGCATTTTCTATTCGTACTGATTTTAGCTGTTTTGGCAGTGCCAGCCCAGATCTCTTTGATTCCCACCTTTTTGATTTTAAAATTATTCGGCTGGCTGAATTCTTATCAAGGGACGATCGTCCCCAGCATGGTAAATGCCACATTTATTTTTATGATGCGGCAGTTTTTTGTTAATTTTCCCAAGGAATTGGAGGAAGCTGCTGCCTTAGATGGTTTAACACCTCTCCGAATTTTTTGGCATATAGTTTTACCTTTAGCCAAGCCAGCCCTAGCCGCACAGGCTGTGTTTGTATTCATGGGGAGCTGGAATAATTTCTTATTACCCATGACGATCTTATTCGATCCAGAAATGTTTACTTTACCTTTAGGCTTAAACTCGTTTAAGGGTCAATATATTAGCTATTGGAATTATATTATGGCAGCTTCAATGGTGTTTACCTTGCCAGCTCTGATTATCTACGCCTTTTTCAATCGCTATTTTATTCAAGGCGTTACCTTCACGGGTGGGAAAGGGTAGTCAACATGCCGTAATTATTCTGGCTCTCCCGTATCGATCGATAGGGTAAAGGGTAAAGGGTAAAGGAAAGATGCCCTATGAAACATTGCGGAAAATAATCGATCGCTATTGGAGCTAATAGTTAGACATTTATCCTCATAGGACGATCGATCGTGAAAGCATCTACAATTAAATTTTCACTTAGCACTCTTACATTACTAGGCTTGGCAGCAGTCGCAGCCGATCCGACATTAGCAACTTCACTTCAAGTTGCAGAAAATACGCCTAGTCAAATTCAAACCAACGACTCAGCCGGAAAAGATTTACCATTTTTTGCGCGCTTTTTAGAAGGGCAAGACCCAGAAGTAGTCGATAATAAAGTAGCTTTAACAGAATCTCCTGCCATCCAAACACAACTATCAAATAGTCCCCGCGAACTAAGTAAAAAAGGCATAGTGACTACTCGCAGATACCCCTCTGACACCGAAAATACTGGTGGTGGTATAGTTACAACCAACAGATACCCCTCCGATACCGACGATCTAACTGGCGGTACAGTTACAACTACTAAATACCCTTCCGATGCTGAAGATAATACTGGTGGTGGTATAGTAACAACCAAGAAATACCCGTCCGATGCCGAAGATAATACTGGCGGTAACTTGTATCGTCGCCATCGTCGGTAGACTGCGATCGCAAGCAAAAAAAGCATATGAGCGTCCTAATTATCACTCACACCCAAGACAATGAAAGTATCGATCTGGTGAGTCAAGAGATCGAACGGCGGGGGGAGATCGCGATTCGCTTTGATACCGATCGATTTCCGACGGAGGTGCAGTTAGACATCCTCTATAGTGGGGACGTCGAAAAACTTTTACTGCTCCAAGATGGACAACAATTCGATCTAGCTCAAGTCAGTGGTGTGTGGTATCGGCGGTTGAATGTCGGCGGCAAAATTCCGGCTCAAATGGACGAGCAATTTCGGTATGCTTCGATTCAAGAATCGCGAGCCACGCTGTTTGGATTGATTACCAGTCTTCGAGCCTTTCATCTCGACTCGATTCCCGTCATCCGGCGCGTAGAAAACAAGCAGCTCCAACTGCGTGTAGCCAGAGAAATCGGGTTAGATACCCCCCAGACTCTAATTACCAATCAACCCGCTGCCGTGAAGGAATTTGCCCGCTCCTGTGCGACAGGAACGATCGCCAAGATGATGGCTTCGTTTGCGATCTACGACAATCTCGGACAAGAGCAAGTCGTCTTTACCAATCGCCTCTCGGATACCGATTTAGAAAATTTAGACGGCTTAAAATTTTGCCCGATGACTTTTCAAGAATTACTCCCCAAACAGGTGGAATTGCGAGTGACGATCGTCGGCAAACAGGTATTTTGTGCGGCGGTAGATTCGCAACAATTAGATAATGCCAAGCTGGATTGGCGCAAAGAAGGAATTGCCCTAATTGATGCTTGGTATCCCTACACTTT
>NZ_PVWO01000180.1 GCF_003003845.1 Chamaesiphon polymorphus CCALA 037
GATTAAAATCCGTTTGGCAAGTTTGGCGATATCGGTATCGAATCCCGGCATCAATTGGTCGAAAAATTCAATCATCGTCACTTCCGAACCCAATGCGGTATAGACATCAGAAAATTCCAAGCCGATGTAGCCGCTACCGATAATTGCGATCCACTGGGGCAGTGTTTCTAATTTAATCGCATCGTCGCTAGTAAATACCGTCTTGCCATCGACTTCTATTCCTGGAGGTACGAAGGGAATCGAACCAGACGAAATCATCACATCTTTGGCTGTAATAATTTTCTCGCCTTCAGGTGTCGTCACGCTAATTTTCTGACTGGCGACAACTTTACCCCAGCCGCGAATCACTTCGACATTCAGACGCGTGAGGCTATTTGTTAAGTCACCGCGCAGCTTCGCGACGAGATTGCTAGCATGAGCGGCAATGCCCTCGCGATCGAAATTTACATTATCTACCTGAATCCCCATCGCCTTGAGATGGTGAGCGTTCCGCATTTCGCGGACTCTACCCGAAGCGGCGAGTAGAGCCTTAGAGGGGATACAACCGCGATTGACACAGGTACCACCCATATCTCCCGCTTCGATAATTGCCGTCTTGAGACCGCAACTGACAGCGTGGAGCGCGGCACCATGTCCGCCTACACCCGCGCCGATAATTACCAAATCATAGTCAAATTCTTGACTCACTTCACTTTATCCTCGTTGATGCTGACTCTCTATTTTCCCTCCGACCGATCGCCCTTGTAAAGGATCGATTTCCGCCAGAAGGCTACACGAACGGGAATAAGCGATCGAATTATCGATCGGCAAGATTATCTTACCCAACAAAGTTAGCAGATATTATCCAAAAGCAGCACAGATTGTCCGGCATTTTCTAGTAGATATTCGCTTGTCTAAAATTGAATAAATATAGCGAAGTCAAAGATCGGTATTAAATTGAATATATAAGGAACGTGGTAAGATCGGTCAAACTGATGCTATTAATTTGGAGATATTCGAGACAAAAATGGCTGAATTTATTAAAGATGAAGCAGAATTTAATTCTTTGTTAGGATCGGCAAATGTATTGGTAGTAGATTGTACAGCTACTTGGTGTGGCCCCTGTAAATTAGTGGCACCATTAATCGATCGATTGTCGGCGGAGTATGGAGATCGCGCTCAAATTCTCAAGCTAGATGTCGAGCCAAATCGAGCCTTAGCCAAAAGTTTGGGGATTAGAAACATCCCCGCTGTCATCTACTTTAAGTCTGGTGAAAAAATTGAAACGATCGTGGGAGTTAAGTCCTATGAAGAGTTCAGTCTAGCTGTAGAAAAGTTATTATAAAAGACCTTTTCAATTATTAAAACTTGCTCTATAAGAGCTGAGGCTGTTGGGTTTCGCTTTGCTCTGCTTGGTGGAACGCACGCTGAGGAGACCTCAGCGCGATTCCATCCGCTACCCAACCTACAGATCTACCAAACTAGATTCTAACTCGATAGACAACATTAATCTTTGGCTCGATCGATTCGCAAGAGGAATACCATTAAGGCGACGACACCAACCTGAATGCCAAGATTGGGGATTGTGGCTTCCAAATCTCTACCTGCGAGTAGCTTGAAGAAGAATACCAACCCACCAACGGCACCAGAAATCGCACAACTGACATATACAAACTGACGCAAGCCTCTAAATGGCGATTTTGCCTCTGCCTGGAGCCGACGCCAAAGTTCGGGATCGATCGAGTCGGGTTTTGGTTTTGGCTGTAATTCTGTCATTTTGTTCTCAAGTCAATTTATAATGATTGTTTGGGGAGATCGAGTTTTCCCAATCCTGCCGATGTGGCTCAGTGGTAGAGTAGTTGATTCGTAATCAATTGGTCGTGGGTTCAAATCCCATCATCGGCTTAGTCAGATGTACATTCGCACATTAAATGTCGCTATTTGCAAAGTATCTCGAACTACGGCGAATTAAGTAACTAATATCCTAACTTATCTAGGTGCAGATGTACTGTAAAAATCCAGATTATTCCGTTGCAAAGTTCGCACAGAGGCGGACTTTGCATTCCGAGCAGCGGTTTTTAACCGCTGAGATTCATAGTTAGCAACCTGAATTAATTAGTCAACCCATGTTCGAGTGCGTACCGCACTAGCTCGGTACGACTATTGGTGCCTGTTTTGCCAAATAGGCGACTGACATACTTTTCGACATTGCGGACGCTGGTTTCTAATTGCTTGGCAATTTCCTTATTCATCAACCCAGCCGCAACTAAATCGAGGACGCTTTGCTCGCGGGGTGTCAGATCGATCCGGATTGGGGGTGGTGTTTTAACGATGCCACTGGTAGGATTGAGCATCCCCCGCAATTCGGCGGCAATTTGTTTGGCGATGCCTTCCATTTCAGGATTTTGGGAAGCGGCTACCGCTACAGTCCTGCGCTCTAGCAGGTTTTGGACGATCGCGATCAGCTCGTCTGGGTCGAATGGTTTGGAGAGATAGGCATCGACACCAGCTTGATAGCCAGCAATCCGATCTGCTTTCATGCCTCTAGCGGTTAAGAAAATTACAGGTGTGGCTTTAAATCGATCGTCGTCGCGCATTTGTTTGAGAAACTGATAGCCATCTACCTGGGGCATCATCACGTCAGAAATAACTAAGTCGGGTAACTGTTGTTGTAATAGCTCCCAAGCATCTTTGGCACTACTTGCCACTTGTACGACATAGCCACTATCTTCGAGATATGCTTGCACTGCTTCGCGCAATCCCGGTTCATCATCTACCAGTAAAAGTTTACCTGCCATTATTTGCGTTCCTATGCCCTTGCTGTCTGTACTTCTCACTTTAGCAAAACTTGCAGGGTTTAATGTGAGTCCTACCCAGGATCGATCGTCGCATTCAGCAATAGCAAAACAGTCACCGATCGTTTTTAGATGCTTTTATCTTCTAATTTTAGGCGATCTGCGATCGATTTCAATCTCAAGCTGCACTGTCTATTATCTACGGTAGGCTTCTGCGAAGGCAGACGCTACGCGAACGCCAACGCGTTCGGTGTCAGTACTTTGGCCGATTGAATTTTAGGGGTATTTGCTATGATAGTAAAAGACAAACGAGTTTTAAAATTTGTCCGCATTTCTAACAGAATTAGATGTTAATAATTGTGATTTTAGCACCTATCGATAGTCGATAAAATTCGATTAGTTGGCATTGTTTGTTATCGACAAGCGAATGAATCTTGCTAGTATTTATTAACGATCTCCTCTGCTATCTCTAGTAGATTTAGTAGGACTCGGATTTTATTACTCAATTAATTATTTAAATTGATGCTCCTCACAAATACGTCAATTCCGACATCACTGATGGTCTCGATCTGGAGTTTGCGCTCTGTACCCATCAGTATGCTGATCCTCATGTTTGTGTACAATAGTGGTAGCACGAAGATTCCGCATCCCAATCTAAATTTCTGGTTTGATGCGTTGGCCATTGTCGGGATTGTGGGCATTATTGCCTGTTGGCATAAGCTAAAACGCTTACGCTGGAATGTCAGCTTTACGATTTATTTGTATATTTTTCTGGTGTTAATTTTACGCAATCCCTTTGGGATTTTAACTACTATATCTGACGGTAAAATAACAGCACTGAATTGGCAGAATTTCCTGCATAGTTTGTGGGTGGGCGTGGGTATATTTGGCATCGGAATGTTATTAGAAGTCTTAATTTATCATCTGCGTCAGCTCAAAACTTGGGCGTGGTGGTTGGCTCTATTCGTCTCGATCTCCTATGTATCTAGTATCGTGTTCTTTTTCTCAGGAACTTTAGGCATCTGGAGTCTACTCGATCCCGATACCAAGCAGGCATTTAGGCATTATCTCAGACAGGGTAAAACTCAGCAGTCATAGCGCAATTGTGAGGTTCGATCTCGCTTGGTAACCTCACATCTCGAATCGCCTCCTTTCGAGAAATCGTTGTAAGATCGAGAGCGTCCATCGCTCTGTTTGTCTTTTGAATATCTCTTCCTCCACATCTTCACTCAAAATTCTCATTCTCTCTACGCCTGTGGGTGCTTTAGGTTCTGGTTTAGGGGGAGGTGTAGAACTAACGATCGCCAATCTCGCCTGCGAACTGCAATCTCGCGGACATTCGATCGAGATTATCGCCCCTGCGGATTCTAGCTTAGGCGATCTGGCGATTATTCAAATCCCAGGCGAACTCCAACTCACCGCTCAAACTCAGGAACAGGCGGCAGCAATTATTATGCCTGGAGATCCAGTACTGGCGAATATGTGGGCAAAAGCCAGAACGATCCAACACGATTATGACATTATTTTTAATACGGCTTTCGATTGGTTGCCATTCTATCTCACCCCGTTTTTCGATCGACCGATCGCGCATTTCGTCAGTATGGGTTCGCAAATCGCCGCGATCGATTTAGCGATCGAACGCGTGGCGATCGATTTCCCTGGTACGATCGGCGTATGTACGCGCACTCAAGCCGAGACTTTTAGTTTTGGCGATCGATGTTGTATCGTCGGCGGTAGTGGCGTAGATCCGGCTATCTATGAGTACTGCGACACTCCTGAGGATACTCTGGCTTGGTTGGGCAGAATCTCGCCTGAAAAGGCTCTTGAAGATGCTGTCGCCGCCGCCGAGCGGACGGGGATGAAGCTCAAAATTATGGGCAAAATTCAAGATCCAGAATATTGGGCGCAAATTCAAAGCGAGTATCCCCACGCACCGATCGAATATTTGGGATTTTTACCCACTCATGAGCTACAACAAGCTCTCCGATCGTGTAAAGGAATGTTAATGACACCGCGTTGGGTCGAAGCATTCGGAAATGTAGCGATCGAGAGCTTTGCCTGCGGCGTCCCAGTCATCGCTTATCGGCGCGGGGGGCCTGCGGAAATCATTACCGATGGTGAAACGGGGTTTTTGGTCGAACCAGACAGTGTAGATGGCTTGGTGCGCGCGATCGAGCGATTGGATGAAATCGATCGAGCTAACTGTCGTCATGCCGCCGAAACAGTCTTCTCGCAATCGGCGTGGGGCACTGTGATGGAAAATTGGTTCGCTGGTTTAGCCGCTAGGCGAGAGAATCGATTGATATAGCAGTCGTCATAAGTGCTAGGACACACCCCCGACTGTCTTGTCTCGCTATACCGGCGGGAAACCCGCCGAGCGCGAGCCGCTTCTTCGAGAAGTCGGGGGTGTTGCAGTAATGGTTGAATTGTCCTAACAGACTTGGCGGTTGCTATAAAACCGCGAACTCAAAATTAAATGACTTCTAGCTCATCTTCGCGCATGTGTGCGCGCAGCTTGTCATTATCGAACTTGACAATCAGCGGGAAATTGGCACTGATAGGGCGACCTTTCCATTCAGTAGCAATCTTATCGATCGTGCCTTCTTGGTTGAGAATATCGACAGCTTGGCCGCGATGCTTGGGGTGATGATAGATAACTACCGATGTTTTGACACGAACGCGATCGCCTACTTGCATGTTTTTTAAAAACCTCAGTTACTGAAAATTGATAAAGTGCTGTCTCTGTGAGTCGATTCTCTTGCCGAGAGGCTACGCCAACGAATCGAATATTCGATCGCTCAACTTACCTCGATCGTCAAAGATTAAGTGATGAGTTCCTATTCTCTCATAATTAGCTGATGTCTCGATCGATCTCGATGGGAAACGATACAAGCCAAGAGACAGTGCTTTCGACAAACTATGTTTTTGTGGGGTAAAGGGTAAAGGGTAAAGGGGAATGGGTAATGGTTGATTCCCTATTCCCTATGCCCTAACTTAATACTTAGCAATCCCTTCCTCTCTGGCAGCTTTTTGCACCGCAGAAGCAACAGCGGTGGCAACGCGCTTGTCGAAGACAGAGGGGACGATGTACTCGCGATTGAGTTCGTTGGGATTGATGAGTGAAGCGATCGCTTTAGCGGCTTCTAAGCACATGTTGATGGTAATCTGATTGGCACGACAGTCGATCGCGCCTCGGAAGACGCCAGGAAAAGCGAGCACGTTATTGATTTGATTGGGATAATCACTACGTCCGGTTGCCATTACCGCCACATCATTAGTAATTAATTCCGGTTGAATTTCCGGAATCGGATTGGCCATTGCAAACACGATCGCATCTTTAGCCATCGATTTCACCATTTCTGGCGTGACGACTCCCGGCGCGCTGACGCCTAAGAAGACATCTGCACCTACCATCGCATCGGCGAGCGTTCCAGTTTGCGCGACGGCAAATTCTTGTTTCTCTGGATTTAAATCGGTACGATCGGTAGATAGAATACCTTTGGAATCGCAGATACAGATATGTTTGACACCCGCCGTCATAAATAACTTGGCGATCGCGATGCCCGCTGCACCCGCACCATTAATGGTAATTTTGACAGTATCGAGAGACTTTTTGACTAATTTGAGCGAGTTTAATAAAGCCGCAAGGGTGACGATCGCGGTACCATGTTGGTCGTCATGAAATACGGGAATATCTAATTCGGCTCGCAATCGCGCTTCGATTTCAAAACAACGCGGTGCGGCAATATCTTCGAGATTGATACCACCAAATACTGGTGCCAGATGTTTGACAGTTTTGATGATTTCTTCGGTATCTTGCGTATCCAAACAAATCGGGAACGCATCGAGTCCGGCAAATTCTTTAAATAACATTGCTTTGCCTTCCATCACAGGCATCGAAGCAGCGGCACCTAAATTACCCAATCCTAATACCGCGCTACCGTCGCTGACGATCGCGACTGTATTACACTTAATCGTTAGCTCGTAAACTCTTTCTGGTTCTTGGGCAATAGCCATACAGACGCGTCCGACACCTGGTGTATATGCCATCGCCAAATCCGACTGACGGGTGAGGGGAATCTTGCTCTCCATCCGAATTTTACCGCCGCGATGGAGTTGCATGGTGCGATCGAAAGTACTCGTCAGTCGGACTTCCGGAATCGACTTGACAACTTCAACAATTTGGTCGCCATGCTCTGTACTAGTCGCATCTACAGTCACATCGATTCGCGATAGCACCCGTGTTTGCTCGGTAATATCTAAGGTGCTGATATTGCCCCCGACAGAAGCGATACCCTGAGCGATACTCGCCAGCATACCCGATCGATTGGGCACTTCCAAGTGCATGGAAATACTAAAGGAAGAAGTAGGATTTAAATTTACCATCTCAGTTTTGACGCGTCCACAACTAGCAGCCTTAATTATAAAGGTTCGCGCTAGGAATCGATCCGCAATCGTCGAATTAGCGAGGAGGTTTCTAGTTTTGAAGCGCAACATTGTGGCAAACCACGCCTCTCATCAAAATCGCGTCTTCTCAGAAATAATTGTGACTCAACGACTCGACCTTGACTACAAAAGCAATCTCTTACCATATTACAGCTAAAATAGCTGCGATCGCGATCCCTGAGAATTATGTAGAGATATGTCACATTCCTAAGAGTTTGCGAACAAATGTTGCGAATACTTGTCTTAGTTGATAATGTGTGTTTATAGAATGCGCTACATTTCCACTGCTTGTATTAACTAGAGGTATTCCATGTTTTGTCGATCGATCGCTACATTCTAGCCACTGCTCGATCGGAAGAGGCTATCCCCAATGAGACTGAGCTTTACTAGTGTCTCACCTCGCCACGATCGCCAACAGCTTTTTGACATTATTTACCAGACACGATCGAAAATCGCGATCGTGATTTTAAGTTCCATCCAAATAGCTAGAACATCGATCTCCATGTCCGCATGGACGGATTGGTGCTCGATTTGCTGCCAGATTTTAACCCCGGAGGTTTTGAACGTGAAGATCCAAGGAAAAACAGCCCTCGTAACTGGGGCATCGCGAGGCATCGGCCAAGCGATTGCTTTTGAACTAGCCAAACATGGCGTTACGCGACTCTTATTGTTGGCACGTAACGAACGACGACTCGCAGAAATTGCGCTCGACATTGAAGCTATGGGCGTAGAGGTAATTCCCCTAGTAGTCGATCTGACAGATCGCGTCCGCGTCAATGTGGTTGTCTCTCAAGCATGGCGAGATTATGGGCAAATTCATTTACTCGTAAATTGCGCGGGTGTGGCTCATCAAGCTCCGTTTCTACAGTCGAAATTACCTGATGTCCAAGAAGAGATCGAAATCAATTTGCTCGGCATGTATACCATCACCCGTCTCATTGCACGGCGAATGGTATCTCAGCGCGAAGGCACGATCGTCAATGTAGCCAGTCTGATGGGCAAGGTAGCCGCTCCAACAATGTCTACGTATTCAGCGACTAAATTTGCAATTCTCGGTTTTACCCAAGCCTTACGGGGCGAATTGGCCAGTCACAACGTCCGGGTAATATCACTGTTACCTACCCTTACGGATACGGATATGGTGCGAGATCTGCAATTATTTTGGGGCATCTTGCCAATGTCTCCCCAACGCGTAGCACAGGCTCTCATCCGAGGGATCGAGCGCAACGATCGCGAAATTATCATCGGTTGGCAAAGTTATTTGGCAGTCTGGGGTAATTATCTAGTCCCTCGCCTAGTCGAACGTGCGATCCAGCTTGCGGCTCCACTCCCCAGCCGGAATAATTCTTGGCTGAGACTGGGAGTCAGAGGTTAGCAACTCAATCGGTGGCAACGATCTAGTTGCTCTATTCCCCCGATCGTCGCTCGAAATCGTGCCAAGGATACCTCGGCACGATTTTGGGTGAAATGCTACGAAAAACATACTTTTTAGTTACCTTTTCCCATAGTCGTGCGATCGAGCATCCAGATGCCTTTTTTTGGCCGCAAAATTATCGAGAATGGCGGTTTAGAGCGATAATTTACTCAGTAACATTACTAGCAAAAGCTACGCGATTATACTGAGCGAACAAATTAGAATGAGTTATGATCGATCGAAGATACATAGCTGTAATCGAGATCGAAATGTCGGGCATTGTGTGTTTGCAACACCATCAATGACTCAACTACCGATCCAACATAATGTATAAAAAATAACTAATTCTTCCCAATCGATCTTGTAGGATAGTTGCCCTTTAGCCATTCCGATCTTTTTTGCAATAACTATGTTTACCAACCTCATCTCTAAAATTCACGATTGCTCGCGAGCAGAAGATATACTCCACGCCAGTGTTGAAAGCGTCAAACAAGCACTCAACTGCGATCGAGCATTAATCTTTAGTTTACAACCGCAGAGTATGTGTCAGGTTGTCGCCGAATCGGTGAATTTAGGGTTTCCGCGAGCGTTTGAAACCACGATCGACGATCCTTGTTTTCAAGCACGACATATCGATATCTATCGTCAGGGCAAAATTACCACGATCGAAAATGTCCGTGAAGCTAAGATTACATCTTGTTATGTCGAGATGCTAGACAAACTAGCCGTTAAAGCTAACTTGGTAGTGCCAGTATTGTTACCAGGTGGTGAGCTATATGGCTTATTAATCGTGCATCAATGCTCCCATCCTAGAGCTTGGAAACCAGAAGAAATTACCCTCGCCGCACAGATGGCGATGCAAATAGGTTGGGCATTAGATAATGCCGTGAGGTGGTCGGAGTGTCAGCGCATTCAATTATCGCTCGATCGACAACGCGATTACAATGATTTATTATCAGCCGCCAGCCAAAAAATTCATCAGGGAACGACTCGTGCTGAAGTGTTGCAAATTGCCACTACTCAAGCTCAAACTATTTTAAAGGCCGATCGGGCCATCGTCTACGCATTCGATCGACCGAATACAGGTAGGGTAGTAGCCGAATCGACATTACCTGCATTAGCACCAATTAGGGGCATCACGATCGAAGATCCCTGTTTTGAACCAGATTATATCGATAAATATCAACATGGTGGCGTTATGTCGATCGACAACATCCATCAAGCTGGTATTCGCGAATATTTTGTCGATAACTTAGTAAAAATTGCAGTCAAAGCTAGTATTTCAGTCCCGATTATCGGCAGTCAAAATGAGTTATTTGGATTGTTAGTAGTGCATCAATGCTTTAATTATCGTAACTGGCTGGACGTAGAAGTAGATTTGCTTAGGAACATGGCCTTTCAAGCTGGCTTAGCTTTTACAAAATCCCATTTCCAAGAAGAAATAGTCGCGATGAAATCTTCACTCAAGCGTGCTGGTTTGGTCAAAGAAACCATTACTAATGCAGATACTCAAATCCAACATGTGAAAGAGTCACTCACCAGCTCCGTTCAAACCTTAGACGAAGCCAAACATCTGATGCGATTGCTCAGTCATGAGGTACTTTCTCTGACTCAAAAGTTTTCGAGCGAAGATATCAATCTCATCCGAATTATTGCTAAAAAATTGCAGAGCAATACCGAATCAGCCACCATGGGTACGCTCTCGCTGCAATCCAATATAGCCGAACTAGAAACCGCGATCGATTCGGCAATTAAGGTGTATAAA
>NZ_PVWO01000721.1 GCF_003003845.1 Chamaesiphon polymorphus CCALA 037
GATTTGTCCCCCCGTTTAGAAGGGGGGTTGGGGGGGTAACCCAACCTAAAACGAAGTCTAGCCAACTTATCGGTACGCGGGAGCTTATCAAGGGGAGGGAGCCGGAAACAGAAAGAATATTGCTAAAGCTAACCAGACGAGCGAACGTCGCTCGATCGAGTGGCCGCGAATTCATACGTTATAATCTTTGTAGCTCGTAAGCGGTGGCTAGAGTTTGCCGTAGGCACAGCCTTTGGGAGCGAGAATCGTCGCTACTACTATTAACTATGCAACCCGGTCAGTTATTATGCGATCGCTATCGCATCGAGCAAGCATTAGCCACAGGTGGATTTGGGGAAACTTTTGTGGCTGTGGACACTCATTTACCGAGTCAACCGCAAGTAGTAGTCAAACTGCTCAAGCCGAGTAATAGCGATCCAGCAACGCTCCAAATCGCTCAACGGCTGTTCGAGATGGAAGCAGCAACCCTAGAGCAGTTGGGCAAAGATAACGATCGCATTCCCTCACTCTATGCCTATTTTGAGTTGAGGGGTGAGTTTTATTTAGTGCAGGAATATATCGCTGGAACGACACTAACGGAAGAATTAGACGATCGGAAATTTTCGGAGTCAGATACCCTCGCCATCCTTCACGAAATCTTGACGGGATTGGCTAGAGTTCATCGTCAAAATATCATTCATCGCGATCTCAAACCAGATAATATCATTCGCAGAGAGATCGATCGTAAGTTAGTTCTCATCGATTTTGGTGCCGTCAAACAAGTTCGCGCCGCCATTATCATGACACCGAATCCGGCTGTGAGTAGGACGATTGGCATCGGTACCGAGGGATATATGCCCAGCGAACAAGGTATCGGTTATCCGAAACCAGCGAGTGATATTTATGCTGTTGGTGCGATCGGGATTCAATGTTTAACAGGATCTGCACCTCATCTGTTGTTTGATGAAGATAGTCTGAAAATTGAATGGCAACATCTGCGCCGTGTCAATCCAGATTTGGCAATAGTCTTAACCAAGATGGTAGCACCAGACTATCGCCAACGATATGCTAATGCAACTGAGGCTCTAGACGCGATCGCCTCATTAATGCCTTCATCCATTCCCCCGCATCCACCACAGCCACTATCTACGCCCACGCCGAGCGTAACGCCTGTAGCAGCACCAGTAGTTCGATCGTCATCTGTAAAAACGGTTTCAATACCTGTAAATCGAGAGGTAAAAACGTCATCGAGAGGGATCGATCGACGTAATTTGCTCAAGTGGTTGGGATTTGGTGGGGTTGGTGTAGTTTCAGCTTGGTTACTAAACCGTGTCTTTAGTAATTTACCCGAACTAACCAAGATTCAATTCAAATCTGTCATGCTCGACAGTCAAGGTAAGATTATCGATCGACCTTCCGGTAATGCCCAAATATTTACCGAAGATTTGGGTAATGACGTGAAACTAACAATGGTCAAAATCCCCGCAGGTAAATTTCTGATGGGTTCCCCAGCGAGCGAGCAAAATCGAGCTGATGACGAAAGTCCCCAGCATCAGGTGAGTTTAAAAGCATTTTATCTGGGTCAAACTTTAGTAACTCAAGCTCAGTGGTTAGTAATTATGGGTAATAATCCCTCTTATTTTCAGGAGAATGATAAGTTACCCGTCGATCGGGTGAATTGGTTGGATGCAATGGATTTTTGCGATAAACTCAGTCAAAAGACAGGGAGAACCTATCGACTGCCTAGTGAAGCGGAATGGGAATATGCAGCTCGTGCTGGAACTAATACTCCCTTCGCCTTTGGAGAGACGATTACCCCAGCCGTCGTCAATTATAATGGCAGTCATGATTCCGATCGAGGCTCTGTACAGCGCGAGTATAGTGGCAAAACATCTCCTGTAGGTACTTTCCCTCCAAACCTCTTTGGTTTGTACGATCTCCATGGGAATTTGTGGGAGTGGTGTTTAGATGAGTCGGTGGGTAATTATCATGACGCACCGACAGATGGGAGTGCAAGCGGAGATATTCGATCGCGAGATAAAAATAAAATTCGACGGCTGCGCGGCGGTTCCTGGGAAACTTATCAGTCCCTTTGTCGTTCTGCCTTCAGATTCGCTGATGTAGGGTCGCGAAGAGATTCAATTATCGGTTTTCGAGTTGTTTGCTCACGGTTCGCTCATTTTGGAGAGAGGTAGTCAAATTGGGTTAAAGTTTGACAATGAGCAAGCCTGTAACCTTAAC
>NZ_PVWO01000722.1 GCF_003003845.1 Chamaesiphon polymorphus CCALA 037
GGCTCAGATTCATTCATCTTTTCCCCCTTATTTAGTAATTGTACCTCTTTCTATACTCTTTGAGCGGGAAGGGAGTAGTTAGCCGCGATCGATATACTATAGATGTAGTTATATTACCTGTATCGATATAGACTATGACTCCCGATGAAGCTCTAGAAATCTTGGATGATTTACTCAAACCCAAGGTGTTAACACAGATTCAAGAATTTGTGTTTCGGCAAACTTGGGCGGGGGATAGTTATGGAGCGATGGCCGATCGAGCGGGCTATGATGAAGACTATATCAAGGATGTGGGTTCGCGGCTGTGGAAGCAGTTGAGTCAGTTGCTAGACGTAAAAGTTAGCAAAAATAACGTTCGATCGGTATTCGGGCAGCAGGGACGACAACGAGCGGAGCGTCTAGTCCCGATCGAGCCTATCGTCCCCTCACCGCCATCTCCACAGGCAGCGGTAGACTGGGGCGAAGCAATGGAGGTATTTGACTTTCAGGGGCGGGAAGCGGAACTCCAGCAGCTACAGAACTGGATTGGTAGCAATAACAATATCCCCTGTCGATTGGTGGCGATTCTGGGGATGGGGGGAATCGGTAAAAGTGCGATCGCAGTGAAATTAGTCGAACGCTTGCAAGAGTCTGGATACAAGTATCTTATCTGGCGATCGCTCCGCAACGCACCACCATTAACGGTGTTATTAGAAGATTTGCTGCAAGTGTTTAGGGATCTCACCCAAACTGCGATCGATAACAAACCGCCGGATTTAGCTACTCAAATATCGAGCTTATTTCAATTCCTGACAGCAGCGAAATGTGCGGTCGTGTTAGATAATGTGGAAACAATTTTGTTGCCAGGAGAGAGGGTTGGCAATTATCGATCGGGTTATCAAGAATATGGTGATTTCTTTCAGCAGTTAGCCCAACGTCGCCATCAAAGTTGCGTTATTCTCACCAGTCGCGAACAGCCGAAGGAAATTGGTGTCCTCGCAGAACCAGGTTCTTCCGTTTATACTTTGACGATATCGGGATTAGACGCAGCAGGGGCGTGGGCAATTTGCCGACAGCGGGGAATTGAGGAAGCAACGGAGTTAGATTGGCAAGTATTAACCGATCGTTATCGCGGCAATCCGTTAGCCCTAAAAATTGTCTCGGCGGTGGTAGTCGAGTTATTTAGTGGTAATTTAACTAACTTTTTGGTACAGACTCATCCCGATCGAGCTTCCCTTCTGTTTGACGATATTCGAGATTTATTAAATCGACAATTCGATCGATTGTCGGCATTAGAAAAACAAGTGATGTATTGGTTGGCGATCGTGCGCGAATTCGTCCCGTTAACCGAATTACGTCGCTATTTAATCCATCCCCGCGCCCAACAAGATTTACCGGATATTCTCCGCTCTTTAGCCAAACGCAGCTTAATCGAACTCGGCAATGCTCATACTCCTAATGAGATCCAATTTTCGCAACAGCCAGTCGTGATGGAATATGTCACCGAACGCTTAATCGATGGCGTAGGTGAGGAATTGTCCGCTTTAGCACCAGCAGAACTATTACCCAATCTCGCGCTGCTTCAGGCGGAAGCAAAAGATTATATCCGCCAAGTACAGGAACGACTGATTTTAGATGGCATCATCGATCGAGCCTCTGGTAATAAACTCCAAATTGCCGATCGCTGGCGGGATTTCCTCGTCAATTTACCTCGCGATCGTGCCGATTATACTGCTGGAAATCTGGTGAATCTCCTCGTGCGGTTGCAAGCAGATTTGAGCGATCTCGACCTGTCGGGGATGACAATCTGGCAAGCCTACCTGCCAAATACTCCCCTCCACCGCTTAAATTTAACTGGTGCGGATTTGAGCGGATCGGCTTTTGGCGAACGGTTGGGGAGCGTGATGTCAGTCGCGATCGCGGCTAATTGCGATCGATTAGCCACTGGGGATATGAATGGCACCATCAAGCTCTGGGAATTCAGCACGGGCAAACCGTTATTACAAGTGATGGGGCACACCGCCCCGATTTTAGGTTTAGTCGCCAGCGAAAATGGGCAGATCCTCGCTAGTGGTAGCGTCGATAGTCTGGTCAAAATTTGGCAGGTGGAGACGGGGGAATGCACGCTCGTTATCCCCCACGAAAATATGGTCTGGGGGATTGCCCTGAGCAAGGATGGGCGGTGGTTGGTTTCCACCGCTGCCGATTTGAGTATTCGCGTCTGGGACACCGTTACAGGCG
>NZ_PVWO01000181.1 GCF_003003845.1 Chamaesiphon polymorphus CCALA 037
CTCGTGAACCTCACCACCCCCCTCCAGATCGGCTCTCTCCATCTTCACAGCCGCGTTTTTCAGTCACCCTTGTCTGGAGTTACCGATCTGGTTTTTCGTCGCTTGGTGCGGCGATATGCCCCCGATTCGATGATGTATACAGAGATGGTGCAGGCATCGAGCCTGAGACATCTTAAGGAAATACCGCGCATCATGGAAATCGATGCTAACGAGCGTCCGATTAGCATCCAGTTATTCGACTGTCGCGCTGATTTTCTGGGCGAAGCGGCTCAAATTGCCGTACAGCAAGGCGCGCAGACGATCGATATCAATATGGGTTGTCCGGTGAATAAAATTACCAAAAATGGTGGCGGTTCCTCGCTATTGCGCGATCCGGATACCGCAGTCGCGATCGTCAAAGCCGTGGTAAATTCTGTAGATATTCCCGTAACGGTGAAAACGCGGATCGGTTGGTCGGATGATGAAATAAATATCTTAGACTTCGCTCAACGGATGCAAGATGCTGGCGCACAGATGATGACGATCCACGCTCGTACTCGCGCTCAGGGCTACAATGGTACGGCTAACTGGGACTGGATTCGTCGGGTTAAAGAAGTACTCTCGATTCCCGTTATTGCCAATGGGGATATCTTTTCGGTGGAGGCGGCGATTGCTTGTCTGGAGCAGACTGGAGCCGATGGTGTGATGTGTTCTCGCGGTACGCTCGGCTACCCGTTTCTGGTGGGTGAAATCGACTATTTTCTCAGAACGGGGGAACGACTTGCGCCGCCGAGTTCGATCGCCAGATTAGAATGTGCTAAAGAACATTTACAAAATTTGTACTTATATAAAGGCGATCGCGGCATCTTGCAGGCGCGAAAACACTTAACTTGGTATGCCAAAGGGTTTTCGGGTGCGGCAGAGTTACGCACGCAACTTCAAGAAATCGGGAATGTCGCCGCAGGTGTCGATTTACTCGATCGACAGATGGAATTATTGGATCGAGAGAGTTAGCGGCTAGCAACTGGCATTGCAAATAACTAGCCACCGATCTCCTAGAGATTACCGCGCAAAGCTGCCAGTAGAAATACCACGATCGGGCCAGCAATCATAATCATTGCCACCATTGACAATTGGGCGATTACTTCCCAGTTAATACTGAGCACACTATCCACAATACCGCTCAAAAAATCCATATTTCCTCGCAAACAAACTTTAATTTATTATATCGCCAACAGGATCGGCGATATAATTTTATCCGCGTCTCGCCGATCGAGATTAATTTTGTTTACAAAAGTACATGAATTAAGAGGGTTGGGAGTTGGGAGTTGGTAGTGGGGAGTGGATGGTTGGGAGTTGGGAGTTGGGAGTTGTAAGACAAAACTGGAGTGAGTCACTGTCCACTAACTAGGTTTTCAGCTTTTCTGATGTTATGGACAATCGTACAAACTACTCACATGTCTCAATAATAAAGCACTAATTCCACCCCTTCCCTCTACTCCCAACTCCCAACTCCCAACTCCCAACCCAAAACCCGATAGACTGAATAGGTAATAATGCAATGACGAACTCAAGAATATGTCTACATGGCGGTGTGTAAAGCAGTGTGGGGCTTGCTGTAACTTGGATCCGAGCGATCGACCGGATTTGGAAGAGTACTTACCACCAGAGCAGCTAGCGATCTACATGAGCATGGTAGGTGCGGATGGTTGGTGTATCAATCTCGATCGCGACACGCGGACTTGTCAAATCTACGAAGATCGTCCGAGTTTTTGTAGGGTACAGGAAGATACCTTTGTGGCGATGTTTGGGATCGAGCCGGAGGATTTGAATGATTTTGCGATCGCGTGTTGTCGCGAGCAGATTGAAGGTGTCTATGGAGAGCGGAGTCTAGAAGCGATTCGATTCGATACCGAGCTGGGAATTTTCCTCTAAAAAATTCGCTATTTTTGTCGATCTACTTGCGAAGCTAGGAATATGAGAAGATAATTGAGACCTTAGCTGTAGTTTAGGTTGTCCCGTGACTATTTCATCTTCTTCCGATACATCTGCCGATATTGTTTTAGAAACTTTAGAAATCCCACCCACATCCGCTGGTGCAGAATCTCCTGTCGCAACTCGACAAACATCGAGCATGTGGGGTACCTTCTTTTCGACATTTATCACGATTTTCTTAGCTGAGATGGGCGATAAGACTCAATTAGCGACGCTGTTATTAAGTGCCCAATCTCAGTCACCGTGGATCGTGTTTGTCGGTGCGGGGACAGCTTTAGTTGCGACGAGTTTGGTGGGGGTACTCTTAGGACGTTATTTGGCGAAGGTATTATCGCCCAGAACTTTAGACATCGCTGCTGGAGCATTATTGATGATAGTTTCGATCCTCTTGTTAGGAGATGTGGTGCAACTCTAAAATTTTGATGTTCGATCGATGTTGGGTGGGTGTGAAGATGGGCGGGTTTGTTGAGATTTGATGGTGCTAGGCGTGAATTCCTAGCATCAACCTGCCCTCCCCACCAGAAGATCTCAAATGGGTTCTATAAAAGATGAATAATCCGATCGAAATTGCAATTATTGGGGCTGGAATGGCTGGAATTGCCTGTGCCAAAGAACTGCAAGCAAATGGATATCGAGGGATCGCGATTTGGGAAAAGTCTAGAGGAGTCGGTGGGAGATTGACAACGCGGCGGATGTTCGATACGTGTGTCGATCGAGGAACTTGTTACATATCGCCAAAAGGAGAGCGATTTCGGGCATTATTCGATCGACTCATTGCGGCTAATATCGTCGAGACATGGACGGATACTACTCATACACTAACTGCCGATGGCAATCTGCTGGCTGATGCCGATATTTATCCTCGTTATGTAGCTCCAGGTGGAATGAATCAAATTGCCAAATATCTGGCAACAGATTTAGATATTCGCTTCGGGCAACGCGCGATCGCAATTCAACCAGATGGTAACCTGTGGCGACTAACGATCGATGGTACCGAACCCAGCGAAATTCTCGCTCGCACAGTCATTTTGGCAATTCCTGCGCCCCAAGCTCTCGATTTACTCTCGCCCCTAGCGGATATTTTGCCGACTGAGTTCCTGAGTGACTTAAAATCTGTCGAATTTTATCCCTCGATCGCAGTTGCCGCAGGCTATACACCCACTCAACTAGCCGAATGGGAATCCATTTATCCGCAGGTAAAATCGGTAACTTGTAGCGACGATCCGATTTTAGCTTGGGTGGGGGTAGATAGTAGCAAACGCTATCAACCCGCCCCACCAGCATTCGTGCTTCAGAGTACTGCTAATTTTGCCGCTAAGTACCCCAATCCTGAAGATACCTCATCCGCAGCCTTGGCGATGCTAGCACAGGCTGGAGAGCGATTCTTGCCATGGTTTAAAGAGGCTCAATGGGAGCAACCGCACCTGTGGCGGTATGCTTTCCCCAAATACCCGCTTAATAATACTTCTTATCTATCGAGCGATCTACCCGCACCTTTGTTCTGTACTGGCGACTGGTGCGGCGGATATAAGGTAGAAAATGCTTATTTAGCTGGTATTGCTGTAGCTGAGTGCTTCGGATCGATCGATCTTGTCTAGAAAACTAGGGCGGTTTCAGGATTACTCCCAGGGCAAAATCCTAGTCATGACACAAACGACAGTCCGCTTGTGCGAAATTCGATCGCTAGCCGAGACTTTAGTCTTTAGGCTAAGACGAACTATCGATCTCGACATCCAAACAGCAGCCATTCGCGTTTGGTAATGCTCATTTTATTAGCCTCGATCCAATGCCCCTTCTTTTGAAACGCGTGGGGAATATAGGCAATAAATTTCATCCCAACTTTTTCGAGCACGCGCCGACTGCTCTTATTCCAGAGAGCATAACTTGCTTCGATCTGAGTTGCACCTAGTTCCTCAAATCCAAATCGCAACATGGCTGTGGCGGCTTCTGTCATATAACCTCGTCCTTGGTGCTCTGGATGCGTCCAAAAGCCCAAATTCCAGACATCTGCACGGCTGGTTTTACGGATGCCAATGCGCCCGAGCAAGCTATTTACAGCCGGATCTACGATTGTAAAGCCAAACATTTTCCCCTCATCCCAGTCGCGCCAAGTTTCTTGCAATGGCTCATCCAACTCCTCGATCGTTGTAGGTGGCTCCCATTGCATTCCATCATTAAATCTAGCAAAACGGGTGGCTGAAAAAACATGGGGAATATCGTCAGCAGACGGACGGCGGAGCAGACATCTGGCTGTCTGGATTGTAAAATCGGTGGGAACTACTCTTTGCATCTGTCAAACTCTACATTTTCTAGATCTTTGGTGTTAGTGTAACTACAGCTTATCCCGATTTCTGGAGTTCAAATTGACGCTCATAGCGCAGACGATGAAAAAAGTTTTACCGATCGTGAGTATCTGGCTGGTGGGACTGCTGTTATTAGTAGGCTTGTTTTTGAGTCTGTGGATTATCGTCCCCGCACCGATTTTCTCACTCCTGCCTTTAAGTGTGGGCGCGCCAGAAATCAGTCCGGGATTACTGCTGTTAAATGTGTCGATCGCAATCGCGATCGGGATAATCTTCTGGTTAAAAGGTTTTCGATCCTGGCGATTGTTTCTATTTGCATTATCTTTGAGCGGTTTAGCATTAGGGTTGAGTGCGTCGCCATTACTGCAATTTTCTACAGTCCAACAACAAGCACAAGCCGCGATCGAGTCGAGTTTGGGACGAGATTATCTTAAAGATATTCCGCCGGAAATTATGCCCAAACTGCGATCGCAACCTCTAGTTATTTCCGATATCTGGAGCCAAATTCCCATTCCTAATGTTAGGCTCGATCGAGCGATTCCCGTTGCCAATCCCGATGGCGTCAAGCTGACGATGAATATCTATCGACCGCTCCAAGTCGGCAAATACCCCGCGATCGTGTCGATTTATGGTGGTGCTTGGCAACGCGGTAGCCCCGATAGCGACGATACTTTCAACCGTTATATTGCCGCTCAAGGTTATGTGGTGTGGGCGATCGATTATCGCCATGCACCCACTTATCACTTCCCCACTCAGCTTGAAGATGTGCGATTGGCATTGACATTTATCAAAAAATATGCGTCTGAATATGAAACCGATCTCGATCGGGTCGCACTCATCGGTCGATCGGCTGGCGCGCAACTGGCAACGTTAGCAGCCTACCAAGATCCACCGTTTCCCATTCGCGCTGTCGTCAATTATTATGGCCCCGTCAATCTGACGGCTGGTTACGAAGATGTCCCCACTCCCGATCCGATCGAGTCGCGCGCCACTCTGCGAGCCTTCCTTGGCGGCACGCCGCAAACCGTGCCCGAACTCTACCGCCAAGCTTCGCCAATTAACGCCGTCAAACCCGCTCTACCCCCATCGCTGCTAATCTACGGCGGCAAAGACCACATTATCGAATCTAAGTATGGTAAATACCTCGCGCAACAATTGCGATCGCAAGGAAATCGCACCATTTTCATCGAAATTCCTTGGGCAGATCATGCTTTTGATGCTGTTTTTTCGGGACTGAGCAATCAACTCGCACTCTATTACACCGAACGATTTCTAGCTTGGGCTTTGATTAATTGATAATTGATAATTGATAATTGATAATTGATAATTGATAATTGATAATACTCGTATCTTGTAGGGCAGGCTCGATCTTACATTGTGAAAATAGGACGAGCTAGCATGACAATATCTAGTTAGTGATGGGGCAATATATTTATGTAGTAATTAATCGATCGCCATGGCCGCTGCCAAGAAATTATTAATTCTCGATCTGGATGAAACCCTAGTTTACGCAACCGAAACACCATTACTCGGATTGCCAGATTTCTACGTGTATGATTATGCCATTTATAAGCGTCCATGCCTAGATATTTTTCTGGCAACTTGTCTGGAATGGTTTAATGTGGCAATTTGGACATCTTCTGGAGCTGACTATGCCACTGCCGTTGTGGCCGCTATTTTTCCCGATCCACAATCGCTAGATTTTGTTTGGGCCAGCGATCGCTGCTCGATCGCCTACAATTATAATTACGATCTCATCGATGGTCGCTATCCATCATATTATTCGCGCAAACCACTAAAAAAAGTCAAGCGACGTGGTTATAAATTAGAATCGATTATCGTTGTAGATGATACTCCCAAGAAATGGGAAAAGAGTTACGGTAACTTAGTCAGAATTAGTCCCTTTGAAGGCGATCGGTCGGATCTAGAATTAAAGTATTTACTCGTTTATCTAGAATGGCTTAAAGATGTAGAAAATATTCGATCGATCGAGAAAAGAAAGTGGCGGGAACAGATAGAGCGATAATCAAACAACCTAAATTATCAACATCTATTCTAAAATAGAGATAAACTGTCGATCGGGTTTTTAGAGCTGTATCTAAAATAAATATACTTGACAACTACAGAAATAGCAGATGTCAGAAGAAAGACTCGATCGAATCGAAGCTCAGATTGGAGAATGGCGCGAGCCGATCGTGGAGCAGAATACAGCTACAAAGCAGGATCTGACTTGCCATGCAGCAGAATATGACGAAGATTAATATATTCGACGGCATCAGTTGGGTACTATCTCCCCGCTTCCCGCTCCCCGCCAAAAATTAACTCGATCTCCGCTTGAGACTAATTAGAGTAAGCTGACGACGGCTGAATATTTGTAGAAATTTTGCCCACGATCGACAATCGATCGGTGACAATAGAAAGATGAACCAGGTAAATTACTTAAGAATTAGCCTCATCGATCGGTGCAACTTTCGATGCCAATACTGTATGCCGGAGGGAGCGGAGTTAGAATATCTGCATCGCCAGCAACTTTTGACTGATGACGAGCTATTGACTTTGATTCGGGAAGTATTTATTCCAGTCGGTTTTAATTGTTTTCGACTCACAGGTGGCGAACCATTACTACGCAGTGGGATTGTTGAGATCGTGCGATCGATCGCCAGCCTACCGCAGACGCAAGATTTATCGATAACTACCAATGCCTTTTTACTGGCTGGCATGGCTGAGGATTTGTACAAAGCCGGACTCAGACGCGTCAATATCAGCCTCGATTCGCTGCATGAAGCCACCTTCGATCGGATCGTCGGCAACGTTGGTAGATCCCGCTGGCAACAGGTCTGGAACGGGATTCTAGCTGCCGATCGTGCGGGATTTACTCCCTTAAAGTTAAATGTTGTGGTCATCCCAGGGGTGAATGATACCGAGGTATTGGATTTAGCCGCTCTGAGCATTGACAAACAGTGGCACGTCCGCTTTATTGAGTTTATGCCGATCGGTAACGATGAGTTGTTTAGCGATCGAGGATGGATTTCTTCCGAATCGATCCGCCAACAAATTCGCGAAAAATGGGGTTTGACTGAGGCGCATGTCAAAGGAAATGGCCCTGCGGATGTCTTTACCATCCCTGGTGCGAAAGGGACGCTCGGGTTTATCAGTCAGATGTCCGAATGCTTTTGCGACAGGTGCAACCGGATGCGGCTATCTGCGGATGGCTGGTTGCGTCCGTGTCTGCTCAACGAAACCGGACAATTAGACCTCAAAACCGCACTGCGCGATGGTGTCTCTACCGCTCAATTGCGTTCTCAAGTCAGAGATTTACTCGCTCTAAAACCAGAAATTAACTACAAAGGTCGCGAATCTGGCAGTGAAACCGGAGTATATCACCGCACCATGTCTCAGATTGGGGGGTAAATTAATTGATAATTGATAATTGATAATTTATGGCTGTGTTAAGTAGATGAACCTAATTAAATATAAAATACCCCGTAGGGTGGGCACTGCCCACCACATAGGTTTCAGGTGATTTCTATCTAATAAATATTTGTACCCAGCTACTTACTATGGGCGAATGGCGATCGTAATATCGGCCACATTAGTACCCGTCGCTCCAATTATATGCAAATCGCCCAATTCCTGAAAGAATGGATAACTATCGTGTCGATCGAGTGCCATTTTAGCATCCAGTCCTATTACTAGAGCGCGATCGACCGTTGTCTCATTTACGATTGCTCCAGCGGCATCTGTCGGCCCATCGGTACCATCTGTCGCTAATGTAATTATCCAGGCAGGGACATTGTATTTTGCTAATTCAATGGCAGCCGCCAGTCCTAATTCGGTATTACGGCCACCTTTACCAGTGCAATTTTCTGGTAAATTAACAGTAGTTTCGCCACCATAAATTAACACTGTTTTACTTGGTGCGGCGATAATTCTTCGGGCAATCTCTATCCCGCGAATTTTTGCTTCTCCGTCCCATTTAGTAGTCATAATCTGTGGCTGATAAACCATTTCTGGCGATCCAGCAGCTTTTTCTACAGCTTGACAGGCTTGAAAATTGTTGCCAACTAAGACATTGTGCGCGCGCGGATGATTAGTTAAACCAGACGCGATCGCCCCAATCGGATCGCCGATAACATCTGATAAAATTAATCCAATTACTTTCCCCGCTCCTACCCGTTCGACTAAACCACCACCTTTCAATCGATCGATCTGCGAGCGCGCGGCATTAATTTTCTCGATCGATAAACCACTACCTAATAGTGCCGTACCGATCGCTTGTAGTGCTTGCAGCGAAATATTTTCGGTGGGCTTAACGGTGTTAATATCGATCGATTGGCTCGATAAAGACGCCCGAATTAATTGTTGCGTTTCCTGACTGATTTCGGCAGTTGGGGAGCTGGTTAATAGTTCGTGTAAAGCATTCCAATCGCGCGGTGCAACGACTAAAGATGAAGCTCCGCCAGAAATACAAGCGAGGACTAAAGTTCGCTCCGTACAGTCGGCGAGTATTTCCCACACGCGATCGCCAGCAGCTAGACTGAGATCGTCAGGAACCGGATGTGCTGACTCGATCGTTTCCCAATTAGCTGGAAATTTAACATCCTTTAAATGGTTGTATTTAGTAATAACTAATCCTCGATCGATTCGACTACCCAGAAGTTCGTGGATCGATCGAGCCATTGGCACGGAAGCTTTACCGACTGCGATACACCGAATATCTTTATCAGTTAAATTAATTACGCAATCTCCAATAACTAGATCTTCACCATCTAGCCGTAGGTGGTTTTGAATGGCATTAAATGGGTTGACAGCAGCTAATGCAGCGGCAATTAATCGATCGATTAGAGGTTTCATATTCTTTGGCAGTTTAGTCTTTGACTAATTCGATTTAGTCTAGTTACAAGGGATAATTGCCAAACGCTGTAGTTACAACTATTCGATTGTTGATTATCTCTATATTTCACGGCTCGATCGATAAAAAACTACAACAGAGAATGCAGGTTAAGCCTCATTCCACAATCGCTCTAATTGATATTGCCAAGCCGTCATCATTTCCTTGCGGATATCTTCAGTCGCACCGATATCGCCCATGACCCCTTCAGCATAAAATCTGTCGAGTGTTTGCATGGTTTGTTCGAGTGTATCGCCGCGTTGCTTGGCGATACTGACGATCGCTTTGACTTGTTTGGTGGCAAAATCTTGAAATGCTCGATCGATACCGACACGTTTGAGGTCGATCGATCTGTCGATCGCGGTATTAAAATCTTCAGTGGTTAGTCCCGCGACGCTATGCTGCCATACTCCCCACAAAACGCCCTGATTTATGGCATAACGCGTCTCTAATGTGTCATCAAAGTTGGCAGATAGGAATTCATCAACGAAGGTCATTGCTTCTGCTGCGGGCGCGATGGGCACTAACATTCGCACCCAAGATTGTTGGGCGGAGAGAATAATCAGCAGCCGATAATCGGGTGTATCTACCTGATAGGAATCGGCATCGGCAATGGTTAGCGATCTACCAAAACGGTTAGTCAGAAACGATTGAATATCTTCTGGGGTCATGTAGATTTTGAATTTTGGATTTTGGATTAACCATTACACCAGGTGTAGGTTGGGTAGAGCATCGCGAAACCCAACATTCCATCAATTGTAATTGGGAATGTTGGGTTTTCTTATCTTGCACTCTTGGGTGTGGATGTTGGGTTTCGCTTTGCTCTACCCAACCTACGATCGATCGATTTATCGATTCATTTTAATGTTGCTCTTCTTCTTGATATTCAACTTGCTTAACCGTTTGCGGAATCTCCAATTTCTGACGAGCTTCGGGGATATCTAATTTTTGCAATGGCTCGGCAGTTGATTGAGGCGCATCTCCCCACATATCATCATCGAGCGTGAGAATATCTTCATCCTCTGGCTCTAGCGGTTTTGCAGGTGTAGAAATCGGCGTGTAGGGGACATCCTCATAAATTTTGGCTGTACGCGGCTGTTCGCGACTGGTGTCGTTCCAGTTTTCGCCTTCGTCTTCATCGTCGTAATATCGCGGCTGCTCGGCTTGGAAGCGTTGGGGAGGTAAAGGTGCTGCTTCAACTTCTTGCCATTCTTCTTCTTGCCAGACAGG
>NZ_PVWO01000723.1 GCF_003003845.1 Chamaesiphon polymorphus CCALA 037
GTTGGGGGGGTAAGCCCAGCGAAAACGAAGTCCAACCGACTTGTGTTTAGACGGTAGCCCGACTTTTTAAAAAGTTAACTCTAGGCATGAAATAGTAGGTTGAAATTCCGAATATTTCACCTACTTCATAAATGCGAGCGACTTGATTGTGCTTATGTCAGAATGTATGTATAGTGTTCGAGGAAAATCGCGGTAATATTCTTATGTTTATCGATCGAACTGACTCAGAACAACTCAACCAAATTCGACAGGCTGTAAACGAACGCGCCGATATCGATCGAATTATCGAACTTTGTCAAACCGTATCGCACCAAGTTAAAGACAGCCAGTTTCCGCTGACTTATGCGGGAATTTTATTAGCATCTGCAAATAGAATAGCTGACGCGATCGCTATGTTAAAACTTGGTGTCGATCGGACATTCAGTCAAGTTTTAGCAGATTATCTCATCGAGACTCAAGCTTTGACCCCAGCAGCTACAGCATTTGCAGAAACTACGCCTTATGATGTCTGGACTCAAACAGATTTGTATCAGTCTCAAATGAAAGGAACGCTGGATGCGATCGCTAATTTTGCACGACGAACTCCACCACCTGCTTCTCGTCCGACAATTATTGATATCGGCCCAGGTAATGGTACTCTGCTAGTCGAGATTATTAAGCAACTTTTGGCTATTTATCCGATCGAGTCAATTCATCTCGTCTTAATCGAACAATCTCCAGAAATGTTGGCAGCAGCCCAAAAATACTGTCAAGCTTCTCTACCAATTCCGATTACCTTTACGCCAATTTGCTGTCTAATTCAAGAAATTGATGCCGAACAATTGGCAATTATTGAAGAGCATCAGCCCATTTGGTTTATTAATGCCTCGCTCTCGCTGCATCATATGCCAAAAGAGATTAAAGTGCCTACCATGGCAATGCTGGCCGATCTGTCAACCTACTGCCTGGTATCTGACGCTCACTACAATCACGATTTACCCGAAAAAGACACGCCAGAATTAGTCTATTCTGTTACTGAAAGCTATGGTTTTGTCATTAAAGATGTTCTCAATTCTAGGGCTTCAGAGACAGACAAAAAACTCTGTATCAATAATTTCTTATTAACAGAGGCCATTAATATTCTCAAAAACGATCGAGCGGAGCGAGGCGACTATCATACGCTAATTGGCGAATGGCAAGAAATCGCCGAGCGAGGACAATGGAAGGTAATTGAAACAACACCAACTGTTTCTTTATCCGACCGTCCTTTTACATTTACGATCGAGCTTAAACCTAAGCTCTTAACTTAATTCGGAAAATTTGTATTTTTTGAATAAAGAATTCTTGAGATGTGTAAAAGCAGCAGATTTTCACGATCGATCCTGGAAATATCTGCGATAAAACTGTAGTTATTGGTGTCAACTAATCTGAGGAGATTAGAAAATATGTTCAACATATCTAAGCCAAAAGAGTTAAGCTGTCTGGCAAGTTATATTCTCGAAACATTGCCAGATTTACCGCTCGATTCAATTCGACCATTCTTCGATCGATTGCCAGCAGATCCTTACATATCAGGTCATTATCGGTTCCGTCGTCTATCGCATTTTAAATTTTCTGGCGATCGGTTAGTCAAATTGCCACACCGACGCTTATTTCAAGCAAAGCAATTTAACCCTTTGGTCGGTGATGTCGCCAGAGAATATGCCGAGCTAGAAGACGAACTAATTACCGTACCAGAATTTCAAAACATCCTGCGAGAGTTTTTCCAATTTTCGCAACTTTGCACCCAAAAACAAGAGATTGCCGTCCATCAAATTAGAACGACAGCTTCTCCAGACGAAATGGGTAACCCAGCCCCTGAAGGTATCCATCGGGATGGCGTAGATTTGGTCGGGATTTTCTCGATCGATCGATCGGCAGTTGCTGGTGCCGAAACTCATCTATATGTTGACAAAAAGGGCAGTCCTTTTTTCAGCAAGGTGCTCGCTCCGGGTGAATTTTTGGTGTTCCGGGACGATCTGTTTTACCATTTCACTTCGTCGATTAGTGCGACGACTGGTGGATTGGGTACGCGGGATGTCTTTGTCTGTACGGCTCCTGGTTTATTTGCACCGGATGAGGAGTAGAATCTGCTGGGGGTGGGGTTGCGCTAAAGATGTGAGCTACGGCGGAGATCTACCCACCCCCAGCAGATTCTACTCCTCATCCGGTGCAAATAAACCAGGAGCCGTACAGACA
>NZ_PVWO01000724.1 GCF_003003845.1 Chamaesiphon polymorphus CCALA 037
TTCGATAACTTCAGAAATAGATGCCTGCTTAATTGGCATTACAATTATTAGTTTTGCATACTAAGTAATGAAGAGCCCTATTTACTGAGGAAAGTGCTAGTGGCCAGGAACCCAGATTCAAAATTCTTGTTGTTATTTGGTTCGATCTTTGGTGGCGTTGGCAGTATCATCGCGATCGTTGGCATCGCGCTCGGCATCAGTACTCATTCGTATCTTAGTAAGATGGTATCGACGCCAGGAACTGTAATCGATAATAACCTTTATCTTTCAACCGATAATGAGAATGAACCTACTAATTATTATCATCCAGTTGTTAAATTCACGCCTAAGTCTGGCAAAATGACTATTTTTGTCGCTAATGTAGCCAGCAATCCGCCTGTGTTTAAAAAAGGCCAGCAAGTAACAGTTTTGTACGATCCTAAAGATCCGAGTGCTGCGAAGATCGAGTCTTGGCTCGAATTATGGTTTTTACCGACGATGCTGGGAGGACTAGGTTCGGTGTTCGCCACAATTGGCGGGATCGCTATCGTTAAATCTTGCTGGAGATCGTAGCCACTGGTTTTTAAAAATTAACAGGGTTCAAACCGTTGCCAGCTAAAGGCGGCTAGTAAATTATCGGCTTGCTTATGCCAGACGAGATCGGCAATTAGTTTGGCGGTAATTGGCGTGAGTAAAATCCCATTCCGATAATGTCCGGTAGCCAAAGTAAGATTGGCGGCACTACTGCGGCCTAAAATGGGCAACTCGTCGGGTGTGGCGGGACGATAACCCCACCAAGTTTCGTGCAGGGGGCAGTTTTGAAGGGGAGGGAATAGGCGCATCGCATTAGTCATCAATTGCTTGACACCCTGAAGTGTATTATGGGGGGCAAACCCGACATCTTCGCTAGTCGCGCCGACGATAATGCGGCCATCTTGACGCGGCACGATGTAGATTTCTTCGCCAAATAAGACTCGTTGCAGGGGGAGATTGTCGCGTTGCTGGGGTGGTACTACTACCGATAACATTTGTCCCTTTCTGGGGACGATCGGGATCGGAATTAATTGTTGCGACCAAGCACCTGTTGCCAAGATATAATGCTGTGCCGAGATCTGACCGCGATTTGTCTCTAGATATCGGACTCGTCCCCGCGTGTAGTGAATGTTAGTAACCTCTACCCCGTCGAGAAAGTTCGCGCCGACAGCTTGTGCGGCAACATACAGCGATCTCATCAGTGCGCGATTATCGACTTGTCCTTCGGCTGGATACCAATAGCCACCGAGGACTGACTCGCCTAAACCCGATTGGTAGCGATGGATCGAGGGAGTATCGAGCCATTCGGCAGCTAGTGGATCGGTTGTCGATCGCGGTGACTCGCTCTGGGTGTAAGATGGTGCTAAAATTCCACACGGCCAATAACCGCTATCTACTCCCGAAATTGATTCGATTTTGCCGATCCACTCTGGGTATAAATCGCGACTAGCCAGACATAAATCTAACATCGCACCTGGTTCGATTCGTTCTGCCTGCGGTGCCAACATGCCTGCTGCGGCATGTGCGGCGGCAGATTTGAAGTCTTTACACAAAATTGTGACTGCCGCGCCGAGTAGACGCAATTCTATCGCAGTGGCTAAACCGATCGTGCCACCACCAATGACGATTATTTCACTACCAGGCTGCATCGATCGATTCTCCACCGCAGTTATATTTTTAAGGCTAGATTCAATGCGATCGAGTTTAACTCAAATGTTGATGGTAGCGATCGAAAAAGATGGAGTGGGGGGTTGGGGAGTTGGGAGTTGGGAGTGCGCAGCAAGGAAGCATTTTACATGAGATCGGCAACTCTAAAAGACGAAGTGAGATCGAGCCGATCCCACTTCGCCTGTTTGATTGAATGTATCAGCAAGCCTCAACTTAGGCGACATTCATAAATACGTTCGCGCTTTCTGGCTCTGGTGCAAGCGTCACAGATGGTACCTCCAACTGTTCGGAGCGCAGTAGTGCTGCTGCTAAGTTTTGGGAGAACCCGATAATCCGCTGACAACTTTCGGCGTGCCAAACGCGGAAGTTACCATCGATATTACCTGCGACTAGCGGCCCCATTAAGTAACAGTTTTTGCTAGCTTCAAAGTTTTTATCGATAACAAAACCACGGTTGGATTCATTGGGTACGCAGATCTGTCGCCGAATCAGATTTTGAATTAACGACGAAGATGAAGTAGTAACGTCTTGAAATC
>NZ_PVWO01000182.1 GCF_003003845.1 Chamaesiphon polymorphus CCALA 037
GGTACTGGTTATCTTATACAAAAATTATATATTAAATAACAACAACAACGAGCCTCTTTTTCTACATCATACAAATATAGCTATATACTAAATTTTATTTCTATAACGTGTATTTTGTGGTACAATAGACCTATGAGATTAACACTGCAAAAAGGAATAGATCCACATACCAACGAAATAGTCTGGGTAATGTTGGATGAAGACTATCAAGTAGTAGAACCCATCCAACGTTACCTGACCTATCTCAGTACGTCTAAATCTCCCAACACAGTCGAAGCGTATGCCTACGATCTCAAATCCTGGTGGGAGTTTCTAGAACTCAAAAGCTTAGACTGGCGTGAAGTTCAACTGTCAGATCTTGAAGACTATGCTTACTGGTTGAGAGTTGGAGACACTGCCAAGGTCATATCCATACAACCAGTACAGGCGATTAGGTCAGAAAAGACAGTCAATCGATCGATTACTGGTATCACTGGCTTCTATGAGTATCACATCGCTAGCAAAGCAGTAGATTTCAAACAGTTCGATAGATTCCACATGCCCTATGGAGTTAGTCAGCATGGGCTACTTACAGGCATCGCCAAGAGTAAACCCACCAGACAGAAGCTTGTCAAACTCAAAGAGCCAAAAAGCTTCCCTGGCTGTTTAACTGACGAACAGGTATCTACGCTGGTGAATGCCTGTCATCGCCTCAGAGATAAACTCATCATCCTGATGCTCGACGGTACGGGAATGCGGAAAGGTGAGCTTCTGGGGCTATGTCTTGAGGATATCGGAGAGGGTGGAGAGAACTACATTAAAGTTGTCAAGCGCAATAACCCCAATGGAGCAAGAGTTAAAGGGCTAGAACGAACCGTTCCCGTAGTGCCAGACATACTCAAAATGTATAACGACTACTTAATTTATGAGTATCCAGAGCCAGTATCTAATTATGTTTTTGTCAATATTTGGGAAGGGAAAATTGGAATGCCTATGAATCCTAATGTATTAAACATTATGTTTAATCGCCTAAGTAAAAAAACTGGTATTCATGTATATCCGCATTTATTTAGACATACTTATGCTACCCGTTTACTCAGAGCGAACTATTCACCAGATCGAGTAAAACATTTATTGGGGCATACATCTATTCAAACTACTCTGGATGTTTATTCTCATGTAATTGATGGAACAAGTCTACAAGAAGTAATCGAACGAGAGGAATCAGCAGAATGAGTATCTTAGCACATAATAATTTATCTTTAGATAGTTGGGCGATAAAGGAAAGTGAGTTAGCAAGCAGCTTGCTGGCTAATCCATTGTTGAAAAAAGATGTTTGGCACACAATTAATGATTTGGGTTTGCAAACCAATCAGCATGAGAGAGTATTGACAATTAGCTTTGAATCAATTCAACAAGATTGGTTGAAAACAATATCAAAATTATACGTCATAGTTAGAAGCAATCGTAAACTGTCAGCCGCTTACATCAAAGATGAAGTTCAGTATCTCAGCCGATTCTCTAAGTTTATCGAACAGAAATCTATTTTCAGGGTTGAACAAATTAACACTCAATTATTTGATGAATATGATTATTATTTAAAATTTTTAAAATTGTCGCCAAAAACAATAACACATCAATATACGACTTTGAATAACTTCTTTAACTGCTGCCGTGATGAAGGGTGGCTGGAAGTTAATACCTATTGGTTTAAAGGGCGACGTAATAGATCCGCACCTAAAAATGATGATATCGAGTACATTCCAGAAGAAATATGGCAACAGTTAAATGAACATCTACATTACTTACCCGAACCTATCCAACGGATGGTGATAGTAATTAGAGCTACAGGGTTAAGAATTGGTGAGCTACTTAACTTACCTTTAGATTGCTTGCGGAAAAGAGATGACCAATGGCGAATAAGATTTTTAACTGAAAAATACAAAGTGGATGATGAACTGCCTATCTGCGAGGAACTAGTAGTAATAATTAAAGAACAGCAAGAATATATTAGGCAAACTTTTAAGGATAAATACAATAATTTATTTAGTGCTAATGCTAGTCGTTATTACTATATACCAGTTCCAAAAGTAATGCATTTGCGTGGTCTTAGTCAACGGTTAAACAAATTAGCTCAGGAACATAATATCTGTACTAGTGAGGGTCAGATTTGGTATTTCAAATCTCACCAATTCAGAAGAACTTTCGCGACAATTATGACAAATGCTGGAGTTAGAGATTTGATAATTCAAAAATATCTCAGACATCGCTCTCCAGATATGCAGAACTATTATAAGCATTTATATAAAGAAGTGCTAGGAGATGAGTATCAGGAGTTAATGAAAGAAACTAGCTATATCAATAGCACTGGTAAACTTGTATCAACTCACAGGCCGAAAGATCTAATTACTGAAGCCATTAGACGTAGAATGCACCAGATTACAACCCAGTATGGGGAATGCCATCGTCCGATATTAGAAGCTCCTTGTCAAACGGTAAATGCTTGTTGGCAATGCGAACATTGGCTAACCTCTATTGATGATTTACCTGTCCTCGAACAAGATTTACAACGGGTAGAGATAGAATTGAATACTATTTCTGCTTTAGGAATGGTACGGCAGCAGCAAACTTTAACTGTAGATAAGCAAATGTTATTAATTCGGATTGAGGGATTACAGAAATTAAATGCTAAAGATTAACTCGAATAAAAACTATCAAAAAGATTTTATTTGCCCCAATCCAGATTGTGAGTCTAAGCACAGACTAGATCCTGGATATAAGTTGAAAAATATGTATCTTATCAAAATAGATGGATATACACAGAAAAAAATATTTCAATGTAAAAATTGCCTAAAAAGATGCTCTGAATCTATAAATCTAAGGCTTAACACTATTAGTCGCCTCAGCAAGAAAGATTCTCCAGTAAAACGATTTAACTGGATTGACGATCTGTGGGATTTAAGATCGATTAATCCTAATTTTGACAGAAGAGATAGTCGATATACTGTTAATTTTGATAATATTGCCCCAGGCTGGTTTAAAAATGAGGCTAAAAAGTATATACATCATTTATGTAAGAGTGAAAATTCTTTTTCTACAATCATTAATAAGCTAAATAATCTTAGACCTTTCTCTCAGTATTTAGTTAAAAACAACATATCTACTTTTGATGAGATTAATCGCAGCCTAGTTATTAATTATTTGTCGCAAGAGCAAAGAATAGACAAAGATAAGTTGTGTGCATTAAGAGAGTTTTTTACATTAGGAAATATCGGAAACTGGTTTAATGTCGAACCAGATATTATTCGGAATGATGACTATCCTAAGCGACATCGAGGTAATCCAGATCCCATATCAAACACTGTTAGAGAACAAATAGAACAAAATTTGCATAGATTACCCGACCCTATCGCTCGAATGTGGCTGATTGGTTATTTTTCTGCTATGCGCCCGTCTGAATTAGCTCTACTTAAACAAGATTGTCTAGTTCAAGAAGGACAAAATTGGAAGTTGGTGTGGCACCGGAAAAAGACTAACGACTATCATGAAATTCCTATTACTATAACTATTGCAAAAGTAGTCCAAGAACAACAGGAATATATCCGAAACCTTTGGGGTAATGAATGGGATTACTTATTCTGCCACTATTACAATTTATCTGATATAGATCCATCACAGTCTAACTTAAAGCCAATTAAGAAAATTCTTCCTGGTCAAGTCAGACATCCTTTATCAACTAGCATTTGTACTTTAATTAAAGCCATTGATATTCGTGATGAAAACGGTCAGTTAGCTAAATTTACACCTAAACTTCTCAGATCTACTCGTTTAACTGAATTATTCGACCAAGGACATGACCTATCAGTAGTCAGTGCATGGGCTGGACACAAACACTTTGTCACTACCAGTACTTACTATACCGAAGTCAGTTGCGATCTGATGCAGCGGGAAGCAGGACACATTCACCAAGCATTAGTAAATAGTGATGGTAATCGTATCTCTTATGAATCATTCCCTAAATCCTTCTGGGACAATTCAGTAGCCCACAAATTAGAAGTTGGTGCTACTCATATTAACACTCCCATTTATGGATATTGTGGACTACCACTCGACCAAGACTGCTATAAGTTTCGTGCCTGTTATACTTGTCGATCTTTCGTTGCCACTATTGAAAAACTCCCTCAATACATTAATACCCGCAACGAGCTTCGAGCCAAATCAGTTAAAGCTATGTCGGCAGGACAAGAAGTACTGGTCGAGCAATTCGGTAGACAAGCCGACCAACTTGACAAAATCATCGCTGGTTTACAACAGGAGGTGGCATGAGTAATTCAGATACCAAACAAGCCAGAGTCGATAATCTCTTGCAAGTCCAAACTGCTCGCAAAGAGGATTCAGCAGATCGAGTTTTCAAAGCGATCGATCGCTTGCAGAAGATTGATGGCAAGATTACTTTTACTAGTGTCGCCAAGGAAGCTAATGTCAGCGTATCTTACCTCTACAAATACCCAGAAATTAAGATCCGTATCGCCGAAGTTAGAAACAAGCAAAGGTCATTTCCAACCTCACCAATTGCCGAACCTAACTCATCTTCGACTGGGAAGATTGTTACTCGTCTCAAGGAGAAAGTCCAACAATTAGAGAACGAGAATAAAGAACTTAAACGCAAGCATGAAGCACTAGCAGGTCAAGTATATCGAGTCCATTACCTTCAAGAACAAGTCGAAAGGCAGCAGCAGATCATCGAAGATCTACAAGGCAAATTAAAAGGTGAACAACTAGATAGTAAAGTAACGCCGATATCAAGCAAGCGGAAAGCTACGATCGACGAACAGATTCAATCCGAACTAGACTTTCTAGGCATCGGTTTAAATCCTACCCTAACTAAGACAATTAAAGCTGCTACTGAATCAACTGTCTTAGCAGCGATAGCAGCACTCAAAGATCAACTCAGCAAGAAGGATATTCCTAATCCTGGTGGCTGGTTAAACAAAGCTATTAAAGAAGGATGGACTAAGCCAGAGATAGTCTCGCAAACGTTAGCTAAACTGGAGCATCAAGTAGTTATAACTAGTGAACGAACAGTTAAAGAATTAATCAGCTTCGATAAACTTCAAGAACTTAGTACTATTTTCAAACAGAAAGATGAATGATCCTATTCCACCCAACAATATCGAAGTAGAAGAGAATATCTTAGGCGGTATTCTACTAGATCCGTCAGCTATGGGTCGAGTTATTGACTTGCTAACTCCTGAAGTTTTCTATATTACTGCTCACTCTACTATTTACCGAGCAGCTTTAGATCTTTATCACCAAGACAAACCCACCGACTTATTGAGCATAAAGACATGGTTATCTAACCAGAAACTACTCAAACAGGTAGGCAGTGAGCCAAAATTAATTCAGCTATTAGAGCGGACAGTTTCAGCCGTTAATATCGACCACCTTGCATCATTGGTGGTTGATAAATACAAGCGGCGCGAACTAATTGCAGCGGGTCATGAGCTGGTGAAGCTAGGACACGATACGACTATCGAACTAGAATCGGTGTTTGACCAGTCAGAGCAAAAGATATTTAACCTAACCACCAATAAGCAAGACCAGTTTAAACCTAAAGTTATTGGTGATTGTCTGGCGGCTGTCTTCACCAAAATCTCACAGGGAAGCGAACCTGCATATCCTACTGGATTAGGAGATTTAGATACTTTGATTGGCGGGTTGATTAAGCAGGATTTAATCATTGTCGCTGCTAGAGCGAGTATGGGTAAAACTTGGTTAGCTTGTCATTTGACAAATCATATTGCGGTTACTCAACACAAGCCAGTAGTCTTCTTCAGTGCGGAGATGTCTAGCGAACAGTTAACGAAACGATTGTTATCGATGCACTCTGGCATTGACTCTCATCGGCTGATCCACAATACAATCTATGCAGATGAGTATGAAACTCTGAAGCAAGCTTTGGGTACATTAGGCGAACTTCTCATCATCATTGATGATACTCCCGCTTATGCTCTGACCCCCGCAAAGATTCGCTCTGTACTGCGGAAAATCCGCCATGAGAGAGGTGAATTGGGGTTAGTCGTCCTCGACTATATCCAAAAGTTGGGAGACAGGTCAGCGGGGAACAGAGCGCAAGCCGTGGGTAAGTTCTCTGGGGCGTTCAAGGATATAGCGAAAGAGTTTGATGTGCCGTTTGTGGCTTTGGCTCAGATTAATCGTGGGGTAGAGAGTCAGGGCAATAAGCGTCCAGGGATGGCGGATATTAAAGATTCGGGCGATATTGAACAGGATATGGATCTGGGTTTATTGCTATATCGGGATGAATATTACAATTCAGATAGTTTGGAACCAGGGGTGATGGAGATTATCGTCAGCAAAAATCGGAATGGGAGTGTGGGTACTTGTAAGGTCAATTTTGACCCAAGTGTCGGGAGGTTTAGTAATCTCTAAGAGAATTTGTAAAACTCATTGATTTAAAAATTCCTGATGATGTTATTTGTAAGTTTTGATAGATAACAAATCCACTCAAATAGAGCGATAGTGCCGTCCTACTTATTGCCAAAGCGTCAGAGGCAGTGACGATAAGTAGGTGGAAAGTAACCGATCGATTTTATGGCAATTATTCATTCTGGTTTGCGCCTAATGTCAAATCGAACTGCGGCTTTTGCTTCATCTTTGGATGGCAGCGATTCTGTCGCACGGAGGCTTCACCAAGGAGCGATACAGTCAATCGATTAAAACCGTTAGTATCTGATAATTGAGAAATCACTAGCCAAGAGAGTCGGCGCACCAGCTAAGGTAGCAAAAATTCCCCCGTTATTCCCTAAACCAGCCAGCGCACCATTTTGATTATAGAACAGGCTACCAGATGCTTGACTATACACGATCGCCGCAGATGAATTGTTAACTAACCCATCATTAGCTACCGTTGCAAAGTTTGATCCAATGGATGCTCCTGGCGCACTAGTAATCGCACTGAATGTGGCTTTAGTGAGGACGATCTTGTCTTCTCCACTGGTAAAGTCAAGAATAGTATCGTTACCAATCTTTGAGGTAACAGTAGTAGATCCAAATAGCGCGCCGCCCCTGAAAGAGAAGCTGTCATTACCAGAACCACCAAAAAGAACATCGTCACCAAAACTAGATATTAATGTATCATTTCCCTTGCCGCCAATTAGCTTATCATTTCCATTTCCGTCCCCTAGACTGCTGTGTATCTGTCTATCATCTCTCAGGGTATCGTTGCCATCAGTACCATAGATAAGATCGTCTAGATTGGGATCGTTAGATTTTGCTATAAAGGAACTTGGTTCTGGAAAAGCGGTTGTCTTTCCAGGTTGAGAGACATTAATTATTCCTTCATAATTGTTTTGTCCAGGAGCAAATACTTCAAACTGATTTGGCTTGATATTGGAATAACCTTTATCATCACTTTTTAAAGCAAATAAGTTATCTGCTAAGGTCGTCCTAGTAGCTTGGCTAATCAATCCATTGAAAGCTTGAACTACCCAAGTATGCTCTTCTCCTAGATCGATACGATTCCCAAAATCCATTAATATTGATTCATGTGCCCAGCTAGCAAACTTATCATTTCCAGCAATACTTCTACTACCTAAAAAAGCTCTGGAAAAATTTGACACATCTCGAAATTTATTTCGATCTGGTGCTTGTCTTCCATCTGCACTTGCATCTAGATCGTATCCACCAATAATGTCTAGCTCTGAAGGAGGTTCTAAAGCTGTGATTGTATTAACTTTTCCAAACCTACTGGCAATTTCACTACTAACTAACGATCCAAGACTATGACCGATAAAATTCAGATAATTACTATCATTTAGTCCCCATTCACTTAGTTTGTTAGCAGCAAAATCAGCAACAGATGAGATCCAACTAGCTGCATCTCCATTACCAACGAGTCCTCTATTTGCAGATGCTTGTTGCCAATCGAGAGTAAGGACGATATCACCAGGCTTTGCCAGAGCAACTGTCTCAGCTAGGTAATTTATGTTTGAGTCTATAGCTGATGCAACATCATTAGCTTGACGATTCCAACCGTGAATTACTACCCAAACCTGTTGACCATTCCATTTCTCTGAAACTGTTTTGTCTGCACTGATGACTTTGAATTGAACATTACGATAATTCAAATCTACATCATCAAGTTCTCTCCCTCTAGTCGAACCACCAGTAATGCTTTCTCTTCCTTCTAAATTAAAGAGATTCAGAATCTGATTGCTATTAACATTACCTAGTTCAATATCACCTATTTGTTCTACAAAGCCACTTCCAGCTTCCCATCCTGCTTCGGTCGAAAAGAAATTTGAGATCTCTAAATCCTGAGTTATACCAATTGTGTCATCTGATTTTTTAATTGTATCTATCTGTCCATTTCTATTTAGATCGACAAACAGTGATGTACCTTTTCGACCATAGCCCATCTGACCCTTGCTTAGGCGACCTCCAACAAATTCTGTGATTTTAATTATATCTATCCCAGAACTATCTTCGATTCGACTACCAGCAGCCTTAGTAAAATCTATCTCATAGATATCATTACCGCTACCCCCTATGAGCGTATCTTTACCCCCACCACCAATTAGTGTATCGTCACCATCTTTTCCGTCTAAGATATTATTGCCGCTATTGCCCGTAAGAACATTATTACCTTGGTTTCCAGTACCATTAATATTGTTAGTACCAGTCAGAGTTAAGTTTTCAACACCAGGCCATCGCTCGATCGAATTAGTTCCAGGAGATCGTAAAGTATCACTGATAGTATAAGTGAAAGTATTTCCTAGTATATCGCCTTCTGCATCAAAATTTTCAAAGATAAAAGTCTCATCTTCTTCGTTAATATCATCATTAATGATATCGATGTTTAGTGATACAGGAAAGACTGGAATAGATGAGCCAGCTCGATAAAGTAGCGTACCAGGAGTAAAGTTATAGTCTTCTTTTGCAGTAGTAGTTACATCTATAATTCTACTCGAAATTCTACTATTTCTACCAACTGGTCTAGATAAAATTCCATTACCTACCCAGCCTGGTAAATAGCCTTCAACTTTAGTAGTTGTAATTTCAAAACCATTTTGAATCGTTGTAATTATTTCAAAGCCATTTTCATCTAAAGTTGCCATTGTCTCAGTCTTACTCCAAATTTTTAATATATCTGAATTACTCAATGATGTAAGAGACATAAATTAGTGCCTTCTTTAGCAAGAAAGTAATGGTTAAACCTCGATCGTCAATGAAGATTCGATTGGATACAAATAATGCACGCATATAACCCTCTAATTTATCAGTAGTAATTCAAGAAGTAACTCAGGTATCTAGCGTAATTTTGAAGCCTAACATCAGCCATTACACTGTGTATCGCGATCTAACACTTGTGATAGATTGCCCTAATGGTCAAAACTGCTGAAAATTACTTGTAAAGTGTTGCCGTCAATGTAGTCGAAGGGTATTCTAACAATAATCCACACGATCTCAAGTATGAAAAATCGCCTAACAATTGCTCTGATGTCTCTGTTCCTGTCGGCAATCTCGCAGAAACAAGTACTTAGTGCTACAGTCTCCAACGGCAGTTTTGAATCAGGACTAACTTCCTGGACAGTCATAGACATACCCAATCCAGATCAACCACTTGCAGTCAGAGCCAGCGGAGACATTAACAGTAATTTTGATGGGATACTTGGAACAAACGTAGTTATTCCCAGCGATGGTAGTTTCGCTGTCTCGCACGGCTTCGATGGAGACGGCCCAGGCTTTATTAGGTTGTTCCAAGACATTGGCACCCCGCAAGCGGGTGAATCAATTCAATTTGATTACCGTGCTGGATGGGAATTGCTGTCATTTGGTGCAGCAACACAAGATAGGACTTTTTCCCTCCAAATCGAACCAGGTGGAGGTGGGGCTTCGCTGGCTAGCTACAATATTTTTACCGCAGTTGCGGGAACTACCAGCGGTCTTGGGTCGAACACCGATACAGGCTCATTGACATCGACAATCGATTTGACCCCATTTGCAGGTTCGTCAATCCGTGCTGCATTTGTGTGGGATATTCCCGAAAGCTTTACTGGCCCTGCAAATTTCCAATTGGATAATGTCAGAATCGTTTCAGGTTCAGTTCCTACCGCAGTTCCCGAACCATTTACCATTATTGGTACATTAATCGGTGGTACCGCAGCATTAAGAATGAGAAAGAGACTAAAATCTACTGGTAAAGAGTAAGTCACTCGATCGAGCATTCTCTCAAACAACAGTGGTGCTAAATTAAGGTATGAACAACTTAATTCAGCACCACTTAGCCTCTAAACAATAGTCAAAAAACTTGTTGTGGAATACATGCACAGCAAAAAACTCTTTTTCATAAAACAGTTTTAGCATATTTGTATGTGATAATACTGG
>NZ_PVWO01000002.1 GCF_003003845.1 Chamaesiphon polymorphus CCALA 037
ATGCTGAAGAAGTCCTCAATGAAAGCCCTTCCCTCTGGTACCTAACCGGATTCCTCGTTCCCTATGAAGCCACCCCCAGCCAGCGCAGTGACGACACCGCCGATGATGACTTAGATTTACAAGATCGTCCGAGTAATGGTGATGATGACACCTCGCCAGAAGCCGCTTCCGCCCGCCGCGCTTATTTCCCCTCCTCAATGGGTTTGAACTTCTTCGTCACACCCGATACCCAAACCATCACCGCGATCGTTAATTGGGGGGAATATACAACCACCAAGCCACCCGCAGCCGAAAAAGACACCACGCCCCAAACTTGGCAGCGTCAACCGCGTCAAGTCTCGATCGAGATTCCCATTCCTACCACCCAAAAAGTCCACAAGCAGCTAGTTACCCCAGATGGATTGGAACTAACGATCGCCGCCCGTCCCGTATCAAATGCCACCGGATTACCTCCTGGTACTCAATCGGTATCCCTATTCCTCGTCAATAATCGTCCGCCCTGCGAAGAGAAAGATCTGGGCTATATTTTTCAAGCACAACTCACCGTCACCAGTGCAATTCCCTTAGTTCCCCGCCCCAATCCCAGAGGACAAAGTGGTAACGACTTAGATGAAGCCATCGCCGATCTCCAATACCGCGATGAGCGTGAATACACTGTCGGGCATAACGTTTCAGTCGTCGCCCATCTGAATTCAGATCGCACCTGTAACCTGATTAGTACAGCCTGGATGCCCACCGCTGAAGTAGAAAAGGTAATTCCAGGCGATGTCCCCGCTGTAGAGTTGGAGATGGAAACGATCGCGGCGGCTGAAGATGCCCGATCGATTCAGGATATGCTCGGTGGAATCGTCACCACTTACAGTAGTTGGATTATTACCCAACAAGCACAGATTCCCACCTTGGATCGATCGGGACGCATCGTTACAGCCAAAAAACTGCTCCAAGATGCCGAGCGGGTAAATCGTCGGATTGCCGCAGGTTTAGAGAGTTTGAATGACCCCCAAGTGTTTGCTGCGTTCAAATTAGCCAATCGCTCGATCGCCACCGCAATTCGCCAACGTTTGAGCCATAACAGCGAAAAATTACCCGTTGATTTCGCTCGTCCTAAATGGCGACCTTTCCAACTAGCATTCATTCTGATGAACATGGTGGGAATTGCCGATTCCAGCCATAGCGATCGCGAAATTGTCGATCTGCTCTTCTTCCCCACAGGCGGTGGTAAAACCGAAGCCTATCTCGGTTTAGCCGCTTTTACCCTCGTCCTGCGTCGCCTTCAAAATCCTGGTATTCAGGGGGGTGCCGGATTGAGTGTCTTAATGCGCTACACCCTCCGACTGCTGACCCTCGACCAATTAGGACGGGCGGCGACCCTGATCTGCGCTCTGGAATTAGAACGCCAACAAGACCCCCAAATGTTAGGCGATTATCCCTTTGAAATCGGCTTATGGGTAGGGATGGCGGCAACACCCAATCGGATGGGGAAAAAAGGCGATAACGACGCTAATTCTGCCCGCGCTCGGACTATTGCCTTCCAAAACGATACCAAAGGCAAACCCTCACCCATCCCCCTTGAAAACTGCCCTTGGTGTGGGAAAAGATTCTTGAAAGATTCGTTCCAATTATTGCCCAACAACGATACCCCCAGAGAATTGCGGGTCAGTTGTCTCAGCCGTAAATGTAAATTCCGTGCCACTAATCCCCTACCGTTAATTGCGATCGACGATACCATCTACCGCCGTCTCCCTTGCTTTCTGATTGCCACCGTCGATAAGTTTGCCAATCTGCCGTGGATCGGTCAAACCGCCGGACTATTTGGTAAAGTAACTCATCATTGTCCCAAAGATGGCTTTTCCGGCGCGGCGGATACAGCTAAACCTGGTAAGAAATTACCCCAAGGATCTCTGTTACCCCCAGATCTAATCATTCAAGACGAACTACACCTCATCTCTGGCCCCTTGGGAACGATGGCTGGACTATATGAAACGGCGATCGATGCCCTCTGTACCTATGAAAAGGATGGCAAACCAATTCGCCCCAAAATCATCGCTTCTACAGCCACTGTAAGGCGTGCCAGCCGTCAAATTCGAGCCTTATTCGGACGGACAGAAGTAGATATTTTCCCACCGCCTGGGATCGATCGGCGCGACTCTTTTTTTGCCAAGACTGTCACCGCTGACGAACGCCATCCCCGCATTTATCTCGGTATTGCCGCTCAGGGGCGCAGTCTCAAGGTTGCCTTATTACGCTCCTATATGGCTCTACTCGGAGCCGGACAAAAAGAATGGGAATTAGCTGGTGGTAAGAAAAACCTCCCCAATCCCGCCGATCCTTACATGACCCTACTCGGTTACTTTAACTCCCTACGAGAACTAGGTGGCAGTCGGCGGATTGTCGAAGATGAAGTGAATACACGATTGAAAAGTTATGCTTCTCGCCGCCGCGTCAATGAAGTAACGGGTTCTTTTGTCGATCGCGAAATCGATAACGACCCCTGCGAACTAACCTCTCGTGTCAGCACCAATAAAGTGGCAGATACTAAACGGCGACTGGATTTAACCTTCGACAATAAAGACCGAGTAGATGTTGCTTTAGCGACAAATATGATTTCTGTCGGTCTAGATATCACCCGCTTGGGTTTGATGGTGGTGTTAGGACAACCAAAAACTGCGGCGGAGTATATTCAAGCCACCAGCCGCGTCGGGCGGGATGAGAACCGCCCTGGACTGGTAATTACCCTCCTCAATATTCACCGTCCCCGCGATCGATCTCAATACGAACATTTCACAGCTTGGCACACCTCTTTCTACCGCGCTGTCGAAGCTACCAGCGTTACCCCCTTCTCCCCCAGAGCGATCGATCGGGGTTTGGCGGCGGTAACGGTTGCTCTAGCTAGACTGGGACATGGGGAACTCACCGCCCCATTAAATGCGGCTAATATTACCAATTGTCGCCAGCATTTAGAATTTGCGATCGATACCATCTCTAAACGGGCTGAAGGTCACGATTCGGAGCTAGATGATAAATCAGCCGACAGGCTGCGCCAGAAGCTGCGCGGTAAGGTTCTAGACTTGCTGGATGATTGGGAAAAGATCGCGGGTAAAGGCTTACTTCAATATCAAGAAGAAGCCGGAAAAGCCCCGCCCTTATTACGGAATTTCCTCGATCCGGCACTCAAGAAACTTGGCGCAGATAATCCCGCTCACAAATTTAGAGCGCAGCGCAGTCTCCGCGATGTCGAACCAGTAGTTGAATTGTGGGTCATCAATCCAGATAATGTCGAAATCGATGGAGAAGAGTCATGAGTAAGTCTAAAAAAGCTGCCGGAGAAGTCCGTCAAAGTCAGGTTTTATCCACATTCGGGCCAGGATCGATGGTCGATTTGCCCAATTATGCCGTATTGATTGGCGGGCTAAATCACTGGCAAGGATACAAAAATCAGCCGATTTATGAAGATCGTTTAGCCAGTCGGCTTGCCGAAATTTTGGGGGTTAATCGAGTCGGTATGTACGCTCCCCCCGCCCAAGAAACAGAACCTAATGCCCCCCGCACTGGCGTGAAAGCCTTTGTCTTTCCGACCTGGTTTGTCGCTCAAAAATCTGAAATCTACCGATTCCAAGGGCGTGAATATCAAAGCCGTGCCTTACTGCCTTACTCTAGGCTGGTAAATGGTTCTTATCTCAATGACTTAAAGAAGAAAGTTTCCGTCGTCCCGATTCGCTTCGTCCAAGCCTGTCCGAACGGACATATTAGCGATATTGATTGGTATAAATTTGTCAATAAGGATTGTCGCAGCAATTGTCCCGCGCAACTCTATTTAGATGAAGGTGGTACGGGAAATAATTTTGCTGATATTTTCGTGCGGTGCGAACAGTGCAAAAAACGCCGCCCATTAGGTGATGCGATTTATTCTCCCGATAATATCTTGGGTTTCTGTCAGGGCAATCGCCCCTGGTTGGGTCATAATGCTGGCGAAAATTGTTTGGTGGGCGGTACGGGCACCGATACCGAACCGCCCAAACGAGAACGCAATCGATTATTAGTGCGTTCGGCGAGTAATGCTTACTTTGCCCAAACCCTAAGCGTCATCTCGATTCCCGACTCCGATCGAAAATTAAAAGCAGCAGTCGATCGAGTATACGAGGACTATCTCCAATATGCCGAAGATGACAACGACATTCGCAAAGAACGCAAAAAGGAGCGAGTTGCAGAAGCGATCTCAGCCTTTACCGACATACAAATTTGGCAAGAAGTCGAACGCCGTCAATCAGGAGCCAAGCCGCAGGAGAAAGGAATCAAACAGGTCGAGCTAGAAGCCTTTTTGGCGAGTGAAGATGCCGTAGGTGAGGATATTCCCGATGGCGATTTCTATGCCTGCAATCGCCAATTATCGGGCTTACCTGAAGCTTTAGATGCGCGGATCGATCGAATCGTCCTCGTCCATCGGCTGCGGGAAGTCATCGCTCAAGTCGGTTTCACTCGGTTTGAACCCGAACTCCCAGATATCGATGGGGATCTGTCTTTAGGGGTGCGGCGGGCAGCTTTATCCCTGGAAAATAATTGGCTGCCAGCGATCGAGAATCGCGGGGAAGGTGTGCTGATCTCTTTCAAAGCTGCGGCAGTTCAGGATTGGTTAACCAGAGCGGCGACGATCGCTAGAGGAAAGGAACTAGTAGCTGGTTTCCAGCAGTGGCTTCAACGCAAAGGGTTAAACCCAGATGAGGTTAAATTCCCTGGCTTGCCCTATATCATGCTCCATTCCCTTTCTCATCTCTTAACTACATCCATATCGCTAGAGTGCGGCTATGCCGCCAGTTCGATTCGAGAGCGGATCTATGCTGGAGATTATGGTTATGGCATCCTCCTTTATACGGGTTCATCCAGCTCTGAAGGGACGTTGGGCGGTTTAGTTCAAATTGGCGATCGAATCGAGCATCATTTAGCATCAGCTTTAGAGTATGGCAAACTCTGTTCAAACGATCCGGTGTGTTCTCAACATAAACCAGAGAACGCCCAAGTCGAGAGATTTTTACATGGTTCGGCTTGTCATAGTTGCTTACTGATTGCCGAACCTTCTTGCGAACGGCGGAATGAGTTTCTCGATCGAGATTTAGTCGTTAACACGCTCAATTCATCCGGTGCGGCATTTTTTCCAGATCGCTTGGATGAGAGCTAGATGTCCATTTTCCACCAACTCAGCCGCCCCACCCTCCTGCACCTCGCCACCGCACTTCAAACCGGACGCTTGCAACTACCTGTCGATGCGATCGAGTTAGCTGATTATATTCCCGCCAATCTGCAACCGCTGGTGGGGGCAGAATTCGAGCATCTCCAAAGTCTGGAAATGACCAGTCAACAAGTCGCCTATCTACTGCGACTACTCGCCCAAGAACGCCAATTGCAGCAAGCGCAAAGCGATCGAGTCGATCTAGTCTGGACTGGCGCAGAAGTGGCAAATAATGAGAGTCGGGATACCAAAATCGTCGTGCGGGAGTTGTTCAAATTAGCTAAACACCATGTAACTATCTCTAGCTACGCCCTCGACCGTGGAGCCAAAAGCCACGAACTATTTGCGCCTCTCGCCCACCAGATGGATGAACAGCCCAGCCTTAAAGTTCGACTCTTTGTTAACATCCAGCGTCCCTATCGCAATCTCGATCCAGAAGCTGCAATTCTTTCCCAGTTTGCCCTCAATTTTCGCCAACACATCTGGCAGGGGCGCAGATTGCCAGAGTTATTCTACGATCCTCGCGCCCTAGCTACTGGATTAGAGACAAGAGCCTGTCTCCATGCTAAATGTGTAATCGTTGACGATCTACATCTATTTGTTACATCTGCCAATTTTACCGAGGCGGCTCACGAACGAAATATTGAGGCGGGAGTATTACTGACAAACGAGATCGCTGCTAAATCGATGCGATCTCAATTGGAACAGCTCGTTCGCAAGGGAATTTTAAAACAACTGATGGGCTTGTAGATAAAATGTTGACACTTTGCCGCCCCGAACTCAAGTTCGATATTAAGATCTAGCGATCGAATCTTTTGCATTTTTTTGTTTATTCCTGACATAGACTACTGTGCCCTGACGCTGAATTTCAAATAAATCGATCGCCTTAAACAAGCTATATAACTTCGTGTAGCCATAGTTACGCGAGTCAAAGGATGCTTGATTGGTAATGTGTCCGCCGACATCTGCTAAATTCGACCAGTCATCATCATCCGCAGTGTTAGAAACAGCACCTCTCAATAGACTGATTAACTTGGTATCTTGCTTCAACTCTTGGCTAGTCTTTTTAAGATTGGTAGAAACCTTAATATTCTCGCCACTATTGAGATCGACATCGATTGCTCGATCGATCGTCTCTAAATATAGGAATGTGGAGCAGGCGCGAACGAAAGGTAATGGCGTTTTTGTTTCTCCAAACCCATAAACTTTCAGCCCATTAGTCAAAATCCGCATTACTAGCGGCGTAAAATCACTATCGCTCGATACTATGGCAAAAGCATCTAAGTGTTGTGTGTACAGTAGATCCATTGCATCGATAATCATTGCGGCATCGGTCGCATTTTTCCCTTTTGTATAGTCAAATTGTTGAACTGGTCGGATCGCATACTCATGTAAACACTCTTCCCAAGACTTGATATTTTGACTCTTCCAATTTCCGTAAGCTCTCCTAACGTTGGCAACTCCATACTTCGCAATCTCAGATAGAATTGCTTCAATTTTGGATGCAGGTGCATTATCCGCATCAATGAGGAGTGCAATTTTTGATTCTGACTGCTGCATATTTTTTGGAGGTACCTAGCTATTCTCGTACTGAAATAATACCCAATACCCTTTCAATATGCCCCAATCCACACCCCAATCGAGCATTATCGGGGCAGAGCTGAAATAGGGATACCAAATGAAAAGACCCCCCTTCTGACCTTCCTGGTATTGATTGTCAGACAGGGGGGTCTTTGATTGGCTGTTCTTTCATACAGACATTTGGGTGCGTTGGACTAATCTAGCCAGATGGAATGCCCATAGATTTATTTCCAGAGGTTATTTTTTAAGAAACGATTACCTACAGCGAGCGCGGCTACGCCAACGCCCGCAACCGTCTCTCTAGATTAATATCCTGAAACCTACGTTTTTGGTTTGGGCTTGGGCTTAATTATCTTTTTTGAACTTAGCTTGACAGATTTACTAGCTTGAGCAGTACTCGCACATTTTGTCGATTGATTTGCTTTAAATTTTGGCAAGTACGAATCACGATACTTATTTTTCGCCATTTCTTGTGATTCAAGTTTTGTCCATCGACGATCTCTGACAGGTAAGGTTGTTGAAGGATTAAACTTATGTTTAATTGTACGATCGCCAGTTAATGCCTCAATTAACATTGCAACTAAGTAACAACATTCATCAGGCTGTGTTACTACTTGTTTTTCGGAAAACCGGATTGTAATCCAGTTACCAGCAGCAAAGAACCGATCGCGTATTTCGTCTTTATCATCATCGATACAATGGTGTGGATTGCCAGTATTACCTACATAAGGTTCGTCAATTTCAAGATCGAAGCTCAATCCACAAGGTAATTGAAGGCAGAAATCAGCACTATATGGCTTGTGAAAGTTTGGAATATTGAAACTATAGCTAGGTCTGAGAATTGGCTCGAAGTATTTAATTAGGTATTTATTAAATTCTGGTTCTGATGTTCCAACTTGTGCTGTGGAAATTCCATCATGTTTTAGAACCTTGTCAGATAGTATTTGTTGCCAATTTGGAATTTGGAATTCTTGTGAGATAATTGTTTGTTTGGTTGCAACACGACCATCTTGAAGCGATTTTTTAATTGACTGTCGATTGAGTTTGCGATAATAAGCTGCTTTTTCTTTTTTAACTAGACGGCTATACCAAATAAATGAGCTAATGCAAGCTATTGTCATTGCTATCGCAATTCCATTATGTTGATATACGTTAAAAAATCTTGCAATTAGGATTAATAAGGAAACAATACTAAGGACACTAGATATCGAAATTAAATTAGAAGGTACGAATTTTTCTGTTACGATTGAATTTAGTTGAACTCGATCGAGAGTACCTTCAGTAGGAATCCTTTGCCTTACTTCAACCAACTTGGGGAAATTTTGTTCGATTGTTTTTGGGAATAAGACACAAGGGTAAACGTCAGGGTTTTGCGGAACTTGAGTTATTGAAGTAAAATTGGACATAGTTGAAGTAAATACTATGAGGTATACATGGCGAAACCATCAGATTTTTGGCCAAATTTCAAGAAACAATGGTACGACGAGGAAACTGGTGAGTTGCAAGAGCCACATCGAACACAACTGATCGGACAGGGTGTAACCTTATTGCAGATTACCCAGATGGAAGATGAAGTTCGAGCGGAAATTGCCCAATTCGATCGATTAGATCGCGAGAATCCAGCAATAGACGGCGAAACTTATAACGATCGACGACTACGATTGCGGGCGCAGAATGGTAAAATACCTTTAGCACAAAGAATAGCACTCGAAGCTGGAAATTTCGATCCTGACAAAAATTATTAGATTTGACGATCGCTAACGATTGACTATTTAATCTGGGTTTATCCTAAAATAAGTGGCGCAGCGTTGGCACTGATATGTCCTATCCCAATTTCTTTTTTCACTAGGGTATTTTATCGCACTAGCGATTGCAGCTCGTACAGAGACTAGCAATACAATCCCACGTAGAATATTTGTCAATATGTGTCCAGAGCCATTAGGCATTAGGGGATTGGATATCAAGAATTTGGGTACTGGGATATGTGTTATCTGAAAAAACATACCTAATGTAACAGCTAATGTAAATATTATAAATGGAGAAATAAGCCAGATAAATCCACAAATTAACGTCCAGCCACATCCGATCGTTAATGGACGTGTTGGAGGGCTGGCACTTTGAGATGCCATTGTCGAGTTATTAGTACAAGCATCGATCCCAATAACAGATTCTGATATCGTTCCTCTAATGTTTCCTTGCTCATAAATTAACGATAATTTTCTACAATCTTCAGATTTACATTCAGGGCAATTATACATATTTTATTTTTCTTATATGTGCTGACAGTATAAAATTCAATAAAATGTAGATTATTTGAATCAAACGATTTACATTGATAATCTATCCTCATCTTGTAACCGTTCGTCTTCTTCTTGAATCGTGGTTAATTCAACATTCAAGGAAGCTAAGCTTAATGGCTTGGAGATTTGCAAATTTACTTCTGACAATGTAGATACGATGTCTTCTTGTAATTGTGAGTTTGAAGTGGTTTCGATCGATCCTCGTCTGCGACCTCCCGTTTGCTGTTGTGGAGTAATTTTATTTAATCGTTCGAGTAACTGTACGTCTCGCAGATCGATGTCGGGAAATCCACTAGGCTCCCAATCATTTCCAACTCTAGTTGCATTTAGCATTAGCTTGTTCGGACGAATACGATACACACTTAAAGTATTCCCATCACACTTAATTTTGATACGACCGTTCTCGAATTTTGTTTTCCCATCCAACTTCATTCGAGCTAATTCGGTTAGACGATCGAAGATCGATCGGTCTGCGAGGTTTAGCTTAACAGGGCGATCTCGAATGCGGAGGTTGGCTTCTTCCATCAGTTCTAAGTCTTGACGATCTGGAGTTAACTTGCCCCTCACTTTTTGCCAACTCGCACCAAGATCGCTACCTTTATACGCTTTTCCAGCACGAACAAAAGTTATACCACGTACCACATTTTTGGATGTGAGGTTAAATCTGACATCAACCGTATTTTTTGCTAGGCTGTCGAGCCAGCGTTTTAGGTCGATATTGGGCTGTAACGAGTCTTCTACGATTTTGACGATTTCTAAGTCTGATTTTGCAATTTTCGTCTCTTGCTGCCGAATTTTAGCTCGTTTGACATCCCAGGAAGATTCGATCTGGCGCAGCCCGAATTCGGCTTCAACTTTACGTAGAGCATTCTGAATCTTGTACATATCCCACTGTGGATGGACGTGCTTGCCAAAGACATCTACCCCGTTGGCAACAATGTGTAAATGATCGTGGTCGTGAGCTTCGTCGTGTCCAGGGTCGTCCCGATGATGGTCGATGGCAATATATTGACATTCCTTGTATCCTAATGCTTCTAGAACGCGCAAGGCAATCGCCTCTTTGATAACATCGTCTACTTGCTTATCTTCTGGTGCAAAGGCAATTGAGAAATGTCTGACTGGTTTACTCACGCGCCGATTGAGGTTGCTGACTCTGCGGAATTCGATCGCCATGTCGCTCTGGGTTTTACTTTCCAAGCAACTGCTGATAATTCGCGGTCGCTTGTCGGGGTCGAGTAAATAACCCAGGACTCCCCCAAACCCATTGCCTTTGCTAATCTTTCCAATCATTAGCTTTTGGCTCCAAGCTTTTGGATTCTCTTGGCAATTAACTGGTTAGCCGCAGCAATTTCTTGTAGGGCTTTGCTGTCAATTTCGATCGCTCGTCCCTCCTGATTTGCTAAATTCACACCTCTGGCAATTTGATTGAGGTTATTCCCTTGGGCGATATATTCTCTTCTGATTAGCGTGAGTTCGGCATATTCGTCTTGACTCAACCGTTCTTGTTTGAGTCGTCTGAGCGTTCGATCGTTTATCGTGCCACGAAAAAGCAGATATTCAGAGCGGTTCATATTGACAGCTCTACACTCCGCTTCGATGATCTCCAATTGCTCGTTACTGACACGGAGACTGATGTGATTGGTTTTTTGTGAGGGCTTAGCGTCATTTCTAGATATATTGATACTCATTATTCACTTCTTATTTCTCTCAAGGGTATCGGCTACAATAGTTACAAAATAATAAGTTGTAATTTACATTTTTATTACACATTTTTACTTTGCATAATACACAAATGCACCCAACTAGGGGGGTTCTAGGGGTACTCCCCTAGCCAGCCCTTACCGTCTGAAATCGCCAGATTTCAGATGTGCGTAGCACATAGGTATGGCTGGCTCCCCCTCAAACTTACCACATTCGACAAAGCCAGTAAATTGCGAAAATTAGGGAAATTTTTGACGATTTGGGAACGAGAAATTCGGGAGTTAATAACAAGATCTATGAGTGCGCTCCAGTATCACTGGAACTATACTGGGGTAAAACTGGAGTAAGACTGGAACGGATTGTAAGTATTTTTGGAAAATATGGGGCGTTTTCTCAGCAAAAATTACTAATAATGAGCATAGCGATCGTATTTCCCAAATAAAGAGGATATATTTGGTAGTGGATGAGAAGTTATAAAATTTTCATGGGTAAAACGCCTGACTTATTCCGAATTAATTTTGTATCGGGGAAACCATTAGAGGTACTACTGGCTAAATTCCTTAAAAGTAGTGAAGGAACGGGCAAGGAAAATGTCATGGCGGCACTATCAGCTTTTTATTACTCGATCGCATTATCCCAAGAAGCTGATGCGTGTCCGAGTCGTATTCAATTAGCAGCCATCCAAGATCTTGCCAAACTGCGAAATCAGATCGATTACATCATTAATTACCATCGAATTACGAATGGCATCGAATTAACCGATCGTTTTGAAGTTCCTGCGACAGAGAAAATCGGATCGACAGTCGGACATCCTCTTAAGCCAATAGCGATCGATCCGATAATCGGAGATTCGATTGAGACACTTGTGGCAGATCTACCAGTAATCGTTGGCGTTGGCGTAGCCTCTGCCTTCGCAGAAGCCTCTCCCTTAGAGAATCGGCTCTCAGGAGAAGATGAGATTTATGACTATACTATTTTTGATGAGTAATCGCTGTGGCTAGACCCAAACGGCAAAGAATAAAGCTGGCAATTGACTTTGGTGGGAGTTCGACCAAGGCAATTACGGAGATCGACGATCGTTCGGTCGCAATAGTGATGTCGCCAGAAGTAATTGAAATTGGGACGCTCGATCTCGACAACTATCGTCACCAGCACGACTTAGATTTGTGGCATCGCTCTTTTGTCGGGGTGAAAGATCGGTATTTTGCTATTGGGGAATTAGCCGTAAGATTAGGAGCCACCCAAGCTCTCAAACGCCTCAAATCTGAAACTGTAGTTTATAAGTTACTCGCAATCGTCTCAGTTTCGGCACAAAGATTAGATCTGGGTAGTAGCTTCGATTTGGAACTGGGCTGTTTGTTACCACCTGGAGAGTTTTCCGAGCGGGAACGATTGCACACAAAGCTATTGGAAGCTTTGGCTGATTTTGATACTCCGCTGGGTCGGTTCTCGATTCGCTTGATTGAGGCTCAGTATCACCCTGAAGGGATGGGAGTCGCCCATTTGTATCACATCAATCGTCCGCACGTCACGGGTAAAGTCGGCACGATTATGGCTGGACATCGAAACATTAGTTGTTATGTCATGCAGGGCAAGCAACCTGTCAAAAAAGCGACATCGGACTTAGGGTTCCAGTCGTGGATCGAACTAATTATCGATCGTACTTCTGGTTATGAATTTGGGACGCTAAGTGTCGCTGTAGCTAGGTATTGGATCGGTAATGACAGAATTGCATTAGGGGAAATTCTCCGGCATCGCGATGCGGTGGAGCGAGAGTTTGAATTAGAGCATTTAGTCAAGGTAATTAAATCGACTCAAATTACTTACTGGAGGTCGATTAATGATTGGCTAGATGATAAGTTTCCTCCCGTTGAGGAAGTGATGTTGTCTGGGGGCGTAGCAGATGTTCTCAAGGCAGACTTTATTGCCTATTTAAAGGATCGGTTGCCGATTCGCGCCGATTGTGGCAATCGGCAGGGAATTTTCAACGAGCGGGCATTCAAACAGATTCCCGACTTGGCAGTTCCCGACGGATATCAATCACGATTTGCTGACGTTTATTGTTTATCGCAATATCTGATGACCAAATCGGTAATTAAAACTAGGAGTTAAAAATGAGTAACGAGACTAGCACGAAGACAGCCAGCAAAGAGGTTGGCAAAGAAGTTAGGAAAAAGGATGCCACCAGCATTATTATCATTGGTGGTGTCAAAGGTGGATTGGGCAAAAGTATCATCGGTGGAGTAGCTGCATTTCAGATGAAAGCCGCGAAGTTACCGTTCGAGTTGGTCGATGCGGATGCCGATACACCGAATGTCGGTCTTACATACGAGAAAGAATTGTACGAGCAGTTCCGCAACGAGCGGTTAGCACAATCCAGCGCGACATTAGTACCAGGAGATAACGATTTGCCACTAGAGCAGGTCGAGCAAATTACTTTTTCTGGGGAGGCTGGTAATTACTTTGCCGCAGATAAAATTATTACAATAGCCGAGCAGAAAAACGTTCTCGTTGTTTTACCCGCATTACCAGCGTGCGATCTTGATCGCTGGCTCGACCAAAACGATATCGTGGGAATGCTAGCCGATCCAGAAAATACGACTGATGCGATCCATTTCTTTGTCACCAACGGTACTCCTGAATCACTTGGGCTATTTAAAGATTCAGTAGAGAGTAGTAAAGGTAAGATTCCCCATGTTTTAGTTTTAAATCATGGTGCGGCTACAAACATTCAGTGGAAATGGTTCGATCGAGATAAACAGATTGCTAAATACTTGGAGCAGTATGGGTTTAAGTCGATTGTTTTTCCTGAAATGATCGTCGATCCGGCGATTAAGAATAAAATTTTCAGCGAATATATCCCCTATGGGGACGTTCTCAAAGCTGATTGGTTGCCAACTCCATCCAAACGGCGGCTGAACAAGTGGTTGCGAGAGGCAACACAGGCATTGGGCAGTACGGGTTATATTCCCTACCACCCCGATTACCTGCCTTAATCTTCGATACGTCATAATTTCAATCCTCAATGTATTACCCCGATCTACAAGCAGCAAAAAGAATATCGCCGCTCGTCTCCCAACAATCGGCAGAGATGGCAAAGCGTAAACCATATCGCTTTGCTAAGCAATATCTAAACTATCAGACATTTTTAGATATAGTCGTGCTGTCACAAATAGCGAGACAATCTCGGATTGAGTTCGATCCGACAACTGTTCTATTTCATTGGCAATGCAGTAATTGGGATGTTGATAATATCCCAATTTATGGCTTGTCAAAAGATACGCTCGAACTATTTCAAGAGAGTAAAATTGACAATAACAAAGACTTTTTTGAGAATCTGCCAGAATCGCAATTAACTAGGTACTGTATTCTATTACCTTCGGGGTCTTACGAAACTTCTGAGGGTCATTATATCGAGATGTTGTGGATCGATAGTATCCGCAATAGCGATTGTGAGCCAAAAGATATCGAGCGGAGGGTCGGGGGCACCACTATTATCGATCGAGTCCAAGGTAACTCACAGCGGATTGTCACATCAGCGATCGATACTAATGACTGTACTTATTGTACGCTGGCAGATTATCCAAAAGTGAGCTTAGAGATTGGGAATATTGATGAAGGTGAGTTTGTTGACGGAGCGTTGAGCATCATCACTAGATTGAGAGATCTCGCTCTTCAAGTCGTGATGGCGATTGAGTTTTTACCTGAAGCTGTCTCTTTAGATTTACCAGCAGCAGGATCGAGTAAAGGATTTGGCAAAAAACCTCCTACTGCAAAGTTTTGGCAGATTCGTAGAGTTGAGATCGAACAGAAGCGTTATATTGTCAGAGAGAAAACCGATGGGAGCGAGTCTGAGAGTGCGAGAAAGTCACCCCGCCCTCATTTTCGGAAATGGCATTGGCGCAGAGTTGCTGTTGGAGCCGAACGTAAAGGACGTGAGTGGCGATTGATTCCCAACACGTATGTTAATCCTGAAAACTAAGTTGTTCTTTGAACTCCATGCTCTAACAATTGACCTAACAGATAAATTTTTAGAAAATGTGCGTTAATTCCTTTACGGCATTCAGGAATGACTTCTGCCGTCCAACCAACCTCATATAACTTGTGGAGTTTGGCGATAATCGTCAGGGTATTATCTGTCAACACATTCCAAGTAGGCATGACGATTGAGGGATTTGCCACCAAGTGCTTTATTAAATCCTCGCAGAAGCTTGCAATCAGTTCATCCTTAATAAACAGTGGACATTTATCGATAGCCAAGTTGTTAGATACTCTGCCCGTGCAAGTTTTCATTCGCTCGGAGATCCAATCCAACGTTTCTGGTGATAACGATTTAAATATTTTTTTGCTTCGTATTTGATAATTATATTTTGTGGCGATATAATAAGCTTCTTCTGGAGTTCGGGCCGGGTGTGGCGGCAAGATTTTTTTGGCTGTTTGAGGAGCTACTTCTATAGATGTATTCTCTTCGGCTGCTTTGACAGTACCTTGCGGTACCTCCGTTTTTTTCTTAGACCGCTCGCTTTTAGATTTTTTCTGGGTAGTTTTATCGATTTCACTTTCTGAAGCGATCTCATCGATTGGCTTGCAGGTCGATTCAGTAATCGCCAGATCTTTGGAGGATGTCTTTTTTGAAGAATTCTTTCTTGCCTTAGTTCGCTCTGTATGTTCGGGCGTAATATCTAAATTAGCTGTAGTTGAGGGAAGCTCTTCAGCTTTGATAATTGTTAAAACACTAGAGTTGCGGGCTGCCATCTGATTTACCTTCTTGTACTGAGTTTGAGCATTGACTAGATCCAATCGGGTCAGTTCAGCAAAGCAATCATTCGATCGAGTAGCAAATTTAACTCTTGCTTAGTCACCACCGCGAGGGATTCGTTTCTGATTGTGTGTAATACGAATTCGCTTTTCTCTTCGATCGTGACATTTAGATCTTCTTCACTGTGAGTTACCAGCTCATTAGCGGTGTCGATTGTCGGTAGATGAGGGTTGAGTTCTAAATTAGCTTTACTACTATCATTGTATTTGAGATCTGCCGCATTGCCCAAGCTGTCTGGTTGAGATTTTTTCGATGGTTTAACCAAAGCTGCTGCTTTTTTAACTTCTCGAATGCTCAAGTCCTCTGAGATCGTTCGCTCTAGCAGCTTTGCTCTGGCTCGGTCATCTTTGACCTTGGCAATTTCGGTGCCTTTAGTATAATCGACCTCACCATTAGAAATTGCGAGTTTAATTTCTGCGGGGATATTTAGTAGCTTGAGGCGATTGCTAGCAAAGGAGGTTAAACTCAAGCTACCTTTAGTAAATTGCTTAATACAGCTTTCGATCGTCTGAGCTGTTTCTTTAAGAATAACGTTATTCTTAGATACTTGACCGCCCAGCTCATTCTTAATTTGACGTATTAACGTAGCGGCGGCTTCGCGATTATCTAAATTTAACTTGCGAGCAATGGTATCTAGAACCGAATTAGTCTCGTCGATGGGGTTGAGATCCGTTCTTTTGATGTTTACCAACGTCACATAATCAGCCGCTACATCGTCGCTAACATCGAGACGACGGTACTTCACCACCATGTTTAGTTTGCAAGCTACACGAGTCCGCCGCTCCCCATCAATTAGTTCGTTGGTATCACGTAGTAACAAAACTGGGGTAATTACCTCTCCTGCGGCGAGAATGCTATCTTCGAGTTCTTGCATCTCAACTGGATCGAAATTCGTGCGCGGTTGCCACCGAGAGGGTACTAACAGATTAGAGTCGATCGTCCCATCAAATGCTTTAGAACTCGAATTAGCCTCAGACTGGAGGCGATTTACTTCACGCTGGAGTTCGGCAAGATCGATTTCATAGTCTTTGATTTTCGATTCCAGTCGCCCAACTTTAAAGTCTTCATCTAAAGCAGCCATTTGATTAGGTTTTGCCATAAATTTTATCGAAAAGTAATTTAGTGAGTCGTTCAAATTCTAAACTAGATTTGTGCCCAGGACGATAAATACCGATCGGTTTTCCGGCTTCGTTGGCATTTTTAACCTCTTTAGAATCGGTAATCGGCTCGAATAGCTCGACTTCAATATAATCACAGCGAGATTTAAAGGCAGCGAGTGCTTGGCGATGGCTGGCAGTATCTTTCTCGTACCCAACAGGAACGATGCCCAATACAGTCGGGCGGGGATTCAAGCGTAAATCTCTACTGATTTTTTCAATCGTGTCAAATAAGCCATTAAGTCCTTGTACGGCTTTACCTTCTGGCACGAGGGGGATTAATAAATGCGTCGCACTGGCAATAGCATTGTCGATAACTAGTCCCAGCGTGGCTGGGCAATCCATGAGGATCGCATCGTATTCGAGCGGGTAATCGACAAATAGATCGGCTAGAACTTGCTCTCTTCGTCGCCGCAAAACGAGTTCTTGTTGAACGCGCTGGAGTTCGTTACAACCTCGGATAATTGAGGTTTGTCTACCTTCTATTTGGACGATGGGGTAATTCCCCTGAAAATTTTCAGCAAATACGTCCACCATCGTGCCAACCTTTTTTGTGCTGGTCAAGCCACAGAATAGGTCTAAGTTGTGCTGGATATCTAAGTCGAGTAATAGTGTAGATTTGCCTAGTTTGTTCAAGTTGTACGCAATATTATGGCATAGAGTTGATTTACCAGCACCACCAGAATTACTGAGAATTGCAATCCTCACTTGCGCTGAGTCTTGAATCTCATTCTTTGTTTCTTCACGAACTATTGATTGGCTCATTTGTATAGATAGAAGACTGTTAACTAATCTGCTGTATCTTGGCTGTTGTCGCAGCCATCGAGCTACTTGAGGATCTAGCGATATTAGTAAGGATTCTTTTTTCTCACTAGAAGGTTTAGGCTTACGACCAGAACCAATTCTACTGCCACCTTTTGTCACAACTGGATAAAATCATTTGAAAAAACTATATATTTTTTTCAAATGATTGTCAAGTTCGGACGAGATCCGCTAAATAACTCATGCCAGCAACAGATCGAGCGAGTTAAGGTAGGGTAATTATTAGATCGATATCTGCAACAACATTCTGATATGTCGCCCCACCCGCATTTAACCTATTTTGATGGAGATCTTGCTGATTTTAGAGATGTGCGCTTATTTTGTATGATTCGTGGCTTTCAAGGAATGTGGCAAGAGCGGATCGAACATCGAAACGGAAAGATCGATGGCACACTAATAATGGTGAAATTAGGCGATCGGCTGTATCGCTATAACAGTCCCCAACCGCTAGATCCAAAGATTTCCCAAGTGCAGTTAGGTTTTGTGATTCGCCATCGCTTAAATGCCTCGCTCAGGTACAGAATTTTAAATTCGATTTCAGGGCTGTATTCAGTTTTAATGGGGAAGAAATTGTGACGATTTTCTCTTTAACGATTGCTAACTGGGAGTTAAACATTGAGTACAGTACTTTAGCTGCCGCTCGATTGAAATTCGATAAAGGAGACTATACTGGGGCAATTTCACTCTACAATCTGGAGATCGAATCAGACGAGCAGAACGCAGAATCAATTTTCGAGCGCGGGAAATGCCATCAATTTCTTGGCAATTACTCTCAGGCAATAGCAGACTATAATCGGTCGCTGTTCATCGATCCCGTTGGCGGAGCCTCTCAGAATGAGAATCGAGCAGAAGTTTATTACATGCTTGGATTGCTACACGATCTGTTCGGTCGCCGCTCGTTAGCAGCGTTCAATTATTGTCGGACGATTACTTTAGATCCCAACCATGCAGAAGCTAGAGTTAGCCTAAGTTTTGCTAATTATAATTTATATGGGGTAGAATCGGTATTAGTGGATCTAAGAGTAGCACTCGATTTATTTCTCAAACAAAAAAATTACTCTAGGGCTAAAGATATGATTGATTCGATTGGGATGTTATCTTCACAGATCGATCTCGTCTTTGACTAAATATGGAGTAGTCTAGAAAATAATATGCCTGTACTTGAAAGAACTGCCGATACAATGTCTACAATAGTAAATGATTAATTATTTTGCTCGATTAAAATATTAGTTAATAACTGAAGTCATGACTGAAATTTTTTCATCATTAAATACAGGTAATATTCAAGTAGTTAAAGATCGAGATGCTAGCTATTTCAATATTTATTCCAAGCGCGAATATTATATCCGAAAAATAGACCCGATCGAAGTAGAGGAAGGACTGACTATGGGGCAAAATGTCAATTCAGATGCTTTTGTCCTCGTCGGTCAAATGGCACCAGGAGTGAGAACTCGGTTGGTATTTACAGATCGGGACAATCCACCGATTGCTGAATTTACGATCCAAAAGTCTCAATTTGCAAATTTAATGCCAACTTCTTTTAACTCTCGGAAACAACACGGTAAGAAGAAGAAGAAAAAATAAGAGAATTACTGCCTAACTTATCTACGAGTTGATTTAATAATTCTTGCAGACTACCAATTTGGCTGCCAAGTATTCGATCGTGGGTCTTGAGATATTTAGCTATAAGATGATATTAATACTCGATTTACCTAGCATATTCGTAAGTTATATATACGTTATTATGCCCAATTTTTCGCTTAGTCTGTTTACCTTTGATAGCTAATCTTCTACCAGTTGGCACTTGAGTACTTCGCCCTTCATTAAATTCAACTATATTCATTAGTGGCGAATCTATTGGGCAATTAGTCTGTGTAAATCTGTCGATCCATCAAAGACTTAATTCATCTTCATTACTCAGATCGTTACGATCGATTTGGGTCAACTTAGTTGCATCTGAATCATTGTCTAATTCATAAAGTAAACCTTCAGTAGGACGAGATATATAGCCTTCAACTTCTGGTTCGTTCAAGTCGGCTAAGCTTCTAGGTTTTTGACTCAGAGCGCGTCCGGCTGATAATCGCCAACTGAGTATCTGCTTTCTGCCATCATCGATCGTCTGCTTAGCAAATTTTTCAGCAGTCGGAGTAATCCGGTCGTGCGGAATACGATCGAATATCTCGTTAATTTGCTTTGGAGTAATCCGTGCTAGTCGCTCTTGCCAGATCGAGGCAGCTTCGGGGTAAAGCTTTGCAGCGATCTCAAAAGCTCGTGGAGTAAGAATGTTATCAACCCCGTCGTAGAAGCTCCCTTCCAAGTATTCATGGTAGTCCGTAGTGCTGAACGTTTGACGCTGCTTGTCGCTTAGGGTCGCGCCCATTGCTTGCCCCTGGTCGAACGTCGGGGCTAGTTCTTGGGTGCCATCGGGCAAAACCTGAATCTCGAAGTTTTGGTCGTGGCGATCGCAGTTGGCGATGAGATTGTCGAGCATTAAATATCCAACAAATACTTTAGCAGCGTTATCGATGCCTTCTGGTAAGTCGAAACCACTGGGAACGGCAACTCGTTCTTGCTCCAAGGCATTGAGAACGCGATCGATAGCATAGGTACTAGGATACTTATCGGCATAGTCAGGGTAGAAATCACTCAAGAATTTCTCACCACTTTTGGGTTTAGCATTTTCCAGTTTGAAGCTAAAAGAAAATGAGCCTCTAATGGGGTCGTAATCTTCATCAATGGTCGCTTCGGCCAACTCATATCTAGTAGCAGGTAGATCGAGTAGTTTCGCCAGCTCGTATGCGATTTTCTCCGTCCAATCAGTTTGGATTTCTGGAGATTCCTCTATCGATGAGGCTTTAAATAGCACATTTCCAAATTTGGAATGTTCCAGCCAAGCCTTATCTTGTACCCCACTCTGTTCTAAAAATTCAATTTTTCCCGCTTCGTAGATTGGAAATTTCTTGAGTGCCATCATCAAATTCCCGTGTAAGTTTGATATTCAGCGGTGGCGAAAGGAGTTAACAACGTTCCATTGACAGTTGCATGACACAAGAGGCTGTGAAACTGTGGTGCTTTGAGGTTAACTCTAGCTACTTCAATTTGGATGGCGGTGGGGCAAGTACGAGCCATTTCTAGTAAATAGCCTGGGAGTCTGCCGAGTTGAAATCGTCCATCACCCAATTGGTTATCGGTAACTCCTAGTTGATGACCTGGTGCTAATTGCAATAAATACTCATAACAATCGGGTTCGAGCTTACCAATGTCTAACGGCAAAAAGTGGAAATGATAGTCACCTTGACTATCTGGTCTAATTTCAGGAAAGACATCATAACTGTCTTGATATCTGCGTCCACCGCTACGAGACACATAGGCAATTGGATCGATGGGATCTTCAGGCAAGCCTAACCATTGTTGCTGCTGCGGTACATATCTAGTTCTCGACAATGGCATTCTTGATTTAAAGTCGAGGCTTTCATTCTCAGTGACGTGGCTTTGATACAGTCGGTCTGGGTGCCTGATAAATGACGATTTTTCAATCGGGCTAAGTTCGATCGCTCGTTCCATCCCTTTGGTATAGCGGAAGCAGTATCGACTCAGATCTGGTGCCCAAGTCATTTTTGCCACTGGCAGCCAGAGATCGCTCTGGTAATCTTGCCAGCCGAGAAATAATCCGGTAATCTCTCTACCGTGGGAGAGGGATTGATGTTGTGATGTTTTGGTGGAAATCATAATTTTTTGGTCGGGGTTACAAATTTGTTGACTCAGCGTTGATTCGATCGTAATCCTGTTTTGATTGAATGCACGAATTACAGATTCTTCTGTCTCCCTCCAGCAGAAATAGACTTTTACTTACTCGTGTTTTTGAGATAAAAGTTGGGAAATAAACAGTTATAGCAATTAGTGTTATTAATGTTACGAGCAGCAGTAGAATTAAATTGTTGGCTACCATACTTAAATTCAGCAAGACAAAGCATAAGATTAAGATCGACACTGACAAAAGCAGCGTGATATTCTGAGTTTTTAATTTAGATGAATATCGATGGCATCGCTCTTCGATCTGTGACAGTATTTCCAATGCTTTGACAAGTTCATCTTCAGTTGCATATCGCCAAGAACCTATCTCCTTTTCCTTGGATATTGCAAACTTGGCAAAGTTGCCACCGCTCTTTCGATACTCATCGCACATTTCTTGCATAGAATCTAGATAATTCATATTTTTTTTTGAACTTATGTTTATATAGACAACTTTTTAGATTTTCAACGTATAATTTACTAGATATAAAACGATCGCCTAGAAGACATTATCGTCGATCTATGAATCGGCGATATGTTTTGTTAAATACTAAGACCATCTTCTTGGGATAAATCGTCTGGATCGTCTGGCTCTATTTTTAGTCTAGTTGCATCTGGATCGTTGGCTAATTCATACAGTAATCCTTCAGTAGGGCGAGAGCTAGCGGCTTCAACTTCAGGTTCGTTTAGGTCGGCTAGACTTTTAGGTTTTTGACTTACTTGGAGTTGAGTCTGGGTTAAAGAGCTTTCTATTAACACTTGAGTTGGAAAGCTAAGTTCGAGATTTTGGACTTGACTGGTTAATGAGTCGGAGGTTAAATAGTTTCCAGTCCTCAAATCTTCTGAAGACAACTCGTTTAGCTTGGTTAGCTGCCAAGGCTTGAGTTGGAGTTCGGGAAACTCCTTTATGATAAATCGCTCTGCCAAGACTGCCATTTCCATCGGGCCGATTCCTCCAGGTACTGGCGTGATAAAATCAAATCGATCGCGAGCTTCTTTTTGGATGTCACCAAGGATGATATTTTTACCACGGTTATCGAGGCGATCGGTAATGACAAATCCACAGTCGATGCCCAATTCTGGCTGTATATCTTGTAGATTATCGGTGTTCAGTATTTCTAGTTTGCCAGTTGCAGAAACTATAATATTAGGGTTGAGTTCTATAATATTTGCTGTTGTTTTTGGGGAGCGTTCATCTATTTCTGTTATTTTCAAGTTCAACTCTTTTTTTCTATTGTCTAGATAGCCATTAACTCCTTTCCCTACAAATCCTGAAAATCCGATCAGAACTACCTCAGAATCTGATTTCAATCCAGCTTCTAGTACCCGACAAATCGCATCGGCTGTCGCACATCGTCCCCATCGAGCTTGACCAGCTTTGCTCATTGCATCGATATCTTTATTAGGAGCGATGAGTTCAACAATTTCTCTGTTGTTATTTTTATCACTTAGTTCTGTAGGAATTGGGTTTTGAATGATGATTCCGCAAACTGTATCAATTTTGTCAACTTCAGTCATCAAATTTGCAAATTCATCGAAGGTCATATCCCACGGAAGATCTATACGGTCGAATTCACATCCTAGAAAATCTTTGAATATCTTCTGTTTTTGGTTGGTGGATGTATTTGCAGCTTGATAATCAGATAAATTTTTCAAGCTTGGACTTTTAGGAAGCTCGAACTGAAAGACAACTATTTTCTTTAAGCTTAATTCAGCCCGAAATTGTGTCTTAATTAGTTCGAGCTTCTTCTGAACGTCGGCTTTAATTCTCGCTCCATTGATAAAGTGAGTCATCGACGATTAAACCATCCTAACTCTTGAAAGGATGATTCAGCAGTACCTAATGGTTCGCTCCGTAAAAATATCTGCGATTCGCGTTGACTATCTTTAATATATATTTTTTCAATCTCAATTTCCCCCAATTCATCTTTTCTTAATTTAAGTATCTTAATAAGAGAACCATAACCTCGTCCTTCATCCTCAAAACTATGAGCTAACTTAGTTTCCAAAAACCAGCCTATATTATCAGCTTGATATGGTAAAAGTAAATGTGAATATTTAGTGCGAATCTCACCAATTACTTGAGACAAGTGACGCTCGACATGATTTGTACTGGTAGGGTCGTAGCCAATATTTTGTGTTGGCGGCAGATTACTAAGTGGCTCAGTAATTATCACTATGGCAGTTTTACTTCTGCACCAAATTCTTACTAGAGAATGTGCGGGATAATCGGGATGTTCCCAAAATAAGATAGTCTTGAGGATTGTCGATCCATCTTCATTGACCTTTTGAATGGTGTAATCGACATCTAGGCGATTCACCCCTTTGCGCCAGTTGAATCGATCGGTTATTTCTTCAGGCGTACCAAAATATTCTTTAAAGAGCGGTTTATGAGAGTTGTCATTAATTCTTTTTCCAAATTTTTTGCTTCGGCTTGGCTCTGGATATATAAATTTCTCTCCATCCCACTGGGGTGTCATCCAGCGATAGTACTCTTGATATTCATTGTCATAATAATCGATATTCTGAAAAGGGTGACGAATATCTACATGGTCTAATTTAATATCATGCTCCACCCACTTAATCGCGCCAGGATCTACACCAGTAGGCTTGAGGTATTGTTGCCAAACTTGATTTAAAACCATCTCATTAGCAAAAGAAAAGTGATTATCCCATAACCCAGCGATGAGAACTATTTGGCTATCTACATGAAAGCGAATCAGGGAAGCAGTATCGCTACCCTCTTCGTTGACATGCTCCACGATCGCCTTGAGAGTTCTGCTTCCATCAGGATTAGTGTCAATATAGCAATATTTATCTTGAGCGATTGTCATGAATTTACCTCCTCAAACGCAGAAATTCGTTTATTTGTGAGTGCTTGAGAGCGATAGCGAGTGGCTAAGTTAGCGATCGCGCTAACTTCATCTGACAGTAGACAGCTATAATCACTTCGGTGTGCTAATAGATATTCTAACTCTTTAGCCCAATCGTCATAGCTCGAACTGCCAATTACTCCCTGGTTAGTTTGAATATAATCAACTAAAATATTTGGATTAACCGAGAAACTTTCGCGCTTCCAGTAGCTCACACATTGGAGTAAAAACTCATAATCGATGTAGATTTTCAAATTCGGATTCCATCTCAACCGATCGTCTTGTCGATGGCTGAATCCATTACTATCGACTAGCTGTTTATGAGTGAGTAGTTCGTCGATCGTGCAGTTACCTGTTGGCGAGTAAAACTCTTTTCCCCGTTTGATAATTTTACCATTTTGTATAACGTCCCGCCTCCGTTGTTGAATGGGCATAACGTAATTAATCTGAGGATGTCGATCGAAAAAGGCGATCGTCTCTTCTACGAAATTAGATTTGAAAGTATTATCATCGTCGAGATAGGTTACGATCTCCCCTGCGGCTAGTGTCAGTCCTTGGCTCCTGGCGTAACAAAGACTAAAGCCACTGTCTGGGCATACTAGATCTATATATGTATGTTTAAAGTTTAACTGGCGGTCTTTAATTAAATCTCTGGTAAGCACATTTCCACCATCATTGAAAACGATCCACTCAAAATCTTGACAAGTTTGAGCTTCTAGGGAAATAATCGCGTTTGCTAGTAGATTCGGGCGCGATCTCGTAGCGGTAATAATTGACAGCTTTGACATAAGCTAATTCCTCTACTAGTGATAAAAACGACTGAATCCCCACACCCTATTAATTGGCGTGGGATGAATGGCGACAACTCGAAGTTATCTTAAACAAATCCCAGATCGTCGTTTAGTAACGGACGATCTGCTCGGTAGCAGTATCTTCTCCGTCGTTGACCACGATCCATTCAAAATCTTGACTCGTTTGAGCTTTGAGCGAACCGATCGCTCGTGCCAGTAATTGAGGACGCGATCGCGTGACAGTAATAATCGATATTTTTAGCATGTTTTAGCTTTCGTTAGTTCGTTTGATAATCGTGAAACTTACAAGTTCGGAGGGCAATTCAGTTCCCACTTCGCTGTAAAGCTGAGCCTGTGCTTTAGCAATTACAATATCGTCTGAATCTGATTCATTAACTTGCACATGAAGATTGCCATTATGCGAAAAAATTTTATAGTTAAATAGCGCGATTTGCATTTTAGGATAGGTTAATTTTAGTAATATATTAATTTTGCAACCATCGCTGAATCAATCTTCAAGCCAAGCCAATCATTTTTTTAGAGATCGGATATTTATTGTTAGCCAAGATTGTATTTTAAAAATACGGCTTTAAATGCAAGGTAAAGCCGTATCTCTATTTTAAGCTACTGTTGCCAGACGTGAAGTTAGCATCTCTTCGCGATCGCGAGCCTCTAAGTTCATCTGATGCAGGTAAACTAGAAAGTCTAAACCGTAACTCATCGATTCATTTAGATAGTCTAAGTCAAATACGGCTGGGTCAGAGTAACGTTGCATTCCTCGAATCTTAATTTCATACCAATAACCCGTCACCCGCTGGGCTGCACGATAGGTAAGATCGGTGTCGATCTGCCAAATACGCCGGAGTTGAGAGATGTAATCATCTCTTTCTTGAGGCGAGTTATAGCCCAAGTAGACCAAAAATGGCGGTTGTTTGGCAGTTGCATTCCCCCAATTATAAACATCAATGAATCGATCGTCGTTATTTTTTTCGATCGATTCACAAATAACTAATCCAGGTAAAAGTCCGCGAAAAGGAAATAGTTCAGTCGGCGGCTGTAATTTGCAAGCAGATACAGTCATAATATATTTATCAAAAGAAATTACTTTGAGGTCTATTTCAGATCTTTTTTTTGTCTAAAAGTAGCTCCCATAAGGAAAAGCAAAAGACTAGCGATAAATATTGACAAAATGGTCGAAGACAGGCATTGCACCTGTCGAGCGGCTTGAGTACCGATCGACCTCGAATTAGAAAACTACCCAAATAAATCGAGCGATCTATTTGGGATAAAAGCACTCGACTAAAAGGGAATCAATTCAGCTTCTGCCGCTACTAGAGCTTTGCGTTTGTTAGATTTACGTGCCTTACTAGCAACGGGTTCGGCAGGTACTTCAACTAAGTTAGTAGCAGTTTTAGCCGGAGCATCTAAAATCTCAGCCGGAACTGCTATAGCTTCAGGTTCTGGTATAGACTCAACGCAAATAATTTCAGGCTCCGGTACAGATCCAACGTGAATGATTTCGTCGATCCAAACAATTACACTAGAAATTTGCTTACGATCGATCCGAAGAGAACCAGTAACAACCAGCACAGCACCAGGGATATATAATAATTGATTAGCTTCGCTGAGCTTAACTGTGTAATCAATAGAAATATCATTATCGAAGGCTTTGCCAACGATCGTATCGTTATCGTTATTGACAGTAGCAGAAAGAATAGTAATAGCGGAAAAGAAAGTACGCATGGGAAAACTCCAAAAATAATAGATAAAGTGAATGAGGAAAAAGACAAGAGAGTCCTGCCAAGCAAAACTCTCATAATGAAAAGTAAAAACTAGGCTTCGACTGATTTACGAGGAAGCTGCAATTCTCTGACAGTAACAACGCCTTTAGATACGCGATTTCCATCGGCATCAATCCAGTCTTCAAAGGTTAGTTTGCCAGTGACAGATTGGACAGAGCCTTTTTGAATGTAGCTACTAGCATTAATCATCCGATCGCCACGGAATTTGAGTTTATACCAGTCGGGTTCGCCATCTTTAGTGACTTTAACTGCCAAAGAATTTTCGGCGATTGAAAAGCTACCGTTACCATCACGACGATCGATATCTTTGAATTCGGTTGTTTTGCCAGCGTTACCAGAGATTACTACGTGCATGATAAAATACTCCAAAAAATAGTAGGTGAGGATGAGCGAGAAAATTCTCACAATGAAAAGCAAGAATTAAGGTTGAAAGAATGAAAAAAACTTTCATAAAGAAAAACAAAAAGTCTAGGATTTGTGCGATTATTAGAGCGATAGTCATTCGTAAGGATGTCTGAGTAGCATCTGTACAGCAACCTGAACGCAGCGAAGGCGATACAGCAAAATGGTGCGATCGGGAGGAGGATAGATCGATTGTCTATAGCTGCTCCCCTAACGAACGAGTAATCCTACAAAGATTTTTAATAACTCATTTTACATTTCAATTTGGGAAAACTAAGATTGGATGTATTAATATTCTTCTTGAACGTAAGATGGTAAATTCACATAGAAGGTTAAAAGAATTTCAAGAACACTCACGATCGATATTTCAGCAACTTCAGCAGTCTAATTACAAAATTCCGCCAGGATATAAGCAATGGGATAAATTAAGCTACTCAATCGCAGGTCAAGTAGCATTAATTGAAAAGTTCTATGTAGATTCTGTGTCCAATTACATTTCTCATCGTCTAGCTTTATGGATGATTAAAGATGCTCCTATCTATTGTCTTAACAAAGATTTAATTGGTTCGTTGATGGAGACTACTCTCGATAATCTTGAAAAAATCTTGCCAGATTTGCCAGTTGCACTTCCTACATTTTTGCTCTTATTACCTAAAGAAGGCTTGCAAACTCCCCAAGGAGACTATATAGAATATATGGTCGTTCATGCTAGTCAGAAGCATAGACCAGAAGACTCCGAAGGAGCTTCCCCAAAATATCCAGGGATAGAAATTAAAAATTTAAAACACGAATCAAGTTTATTGATAGACTGTAGTGCTATTGACAGTGGGAATTTTATCTGGTTTAGTGGGGTAAATCTGGAAGCTGATGGTTCGATTAGTTTTGAAGAAGGAGAAAACCTGGGAGTGGCTCATATGAGTCAAGATGATTTGAATTTTACAAATAGCCTAAGAATATTATGTGTTCAAATTTTATTACTGTTAACTTATGAGCCAGATTTATTAACTGATAGTAGTGAAGCAGATCTGCCAACAAAAGGACGTGGGTTTTCAAAGCTAAGTAAGGATACAAAATCAGCTTACCGATATCCTCGATGGCTAGGTAAGAATTATAAAACAACCACTGAAAGTAGCAATTTTCAAGGTGGTACGCATAAATCCCCCGAAACTCATTGGCGGAAAGGACATTTTAAGAAGGTTGCGATTGGGAAAGATAGGGCAGAGCGGAAAGTAGTTTGGATTCGTCCAGTTTTAGTTAATAGCGATCGTTAATTTTTCAGATAGACTTTGGGTTGTAAGCATCGATCGTCCAATCCGCCGCAGCCGAATATTTCTGTCACTTATAAATAATCTGGGGGTCGAGCGCGATGGCTCGATCGTAATCGATAGATGCCCCTAGTAGATCGTCGAGCAGATCCCGCTTGAGCAGACTCCGCACCAGATAAGCAGCGGCTAAATTCGAGTCGATCTCGATTGCTCGGTCATAATCAGCCAAAGCTCCCACAGCATCGCCCAGTTCTTTATGCTTGAGCGTACCGCGATTGTAAAAAGCCTCAGATAAGGTGGAATCTATCTCGATCGCCCGATCGTAATCGGTGAGGGCACCAGCAATATCCATTAATTTCACATTCTTGAGCAAACCGCGACAGTTATAAGCCGCAGCGAAGGCAGGGTCGATCGAAATTGCCAGATCGTAATCAGCGAGCGCATACTCGACATCCCCCAACTCACCGTATTTAATCAACCCACGAGTGGTATAGACCGAGGCATCGCGAGGATCGAGGAGGATCGCCAAATTGAGGTCGGCTAAGGCTCCAGGAATATCGCCTAATTGCTGATACCTAAGCAAGCCGCGATTGGCGTAAGCAACTGCATAATCGGGATCGCGATCGATGGCAGCATCAAAATCGGCGATCGCACCTTGAATATCTCCCAATCGGGCAAACTTAAACGAACCGCGATAGTTATAAGCCTTAGCATAGTTAGGAGCCAGACTTACTGCGCGATCGTAAGCAGCTAAAGCACCTCTCTGGTTGCCGATTTGAGATTGTCGATTACCCAGCGCGATATAGTCATCAGGCTCGATAAGATAATTGTTTCGGTCTGAAGCTCGCTCTGACATATAGAGTAGATATAAAGACTATACAAAGGCTCGGTCGAGATCTCGATTCGGCAGAGCCGACGCTACGCGAACGAGCTGGAGATTTTACTTTAGCTATTCACTACAGGCTAATCTAACTGAATTTGAGAGTGATTTTATCTTATAACAATTTAACGATCGTAGATCGTATCTAAATCGCTCGCTGGCAATTTCAATCGCTATCTCAACTTCAGAAAATGATATAATTTATCTTAATAAAAACGGCAAGTGTTTAAGACTTGCCAAATCCAAAATATCGTCTTTCAATTATACAGTGAAAATCAGAGCTTCACGATCTCCAGGTAAATCTGGTAGCTTGTGTCAGTTTACCCAGCTCAAAACGGCTAAAGATGGATCGATCTGTGAATATCCAGCGATCGATCGAGAGCGAAACCCAGAGACAATCGAGGATTGGTACTGGCATTATACCTACAAGGTGAAGAATCCCCAAGGTAAATTTGTGACTCACACCAAAACAGTTCCTCGGAGGAAAGTACCGACCGTTCGGGATCTCATCGCGCAGAATACTTCTGTAGCGGGAATTCTGGAATATTTGCTCTCATCTAGCTAATTTTCTAAAGTAATTACTTTAGAAAATACAATCGCTTTCCAGCCAGAGCGATGCTGTGCCTCTGTTCAGGCCACGCCAACGCCAAGGCTAGACTGCTCCGTGGGCAGTCATTTTAATGTTCAGCTCGGTCGAGTTCCTCCCGAATGAGAGACAAGAAGCGCCGATTGGTACTTCTAAAGACTATAGCAGTAGAAGTTTTAGCCGCTCGGTACCCATCCAAATATTTTCCAAAGTAATTACTTTAGAAAATTAGCTCGACCTTACCAGAGGTCGATGGGTTACTCACTTACTCCTCTCAAGACTCTGGTACCGCTCGTATTCCTTATTCTTGTGCTGCCAATATTTCTCGACAGTTTCTTTAGCTGCGATTGCGCTGTCATACTCAACACCACCCTCAGCAATTAATCTCGCTCTAACTCGCTCGCGAAGGTCGGCGACAATCTTGCCATTAACTTTGCGTGTCTGCGACCAATCGAGGATTGGCTGTGGATAATAGCTATCTGTGTATTTACCTTGAATAACTTCGTCAAGACTATACCCCTGTAGCTCTGGTATCCAGTAGCGAACGAAACTCAAATCGGGGTCTTTTTCGGCAATATTCTTGTTAGGGTTATAGATCCGAAACGTTTCGCTCAAAGGATTGGTGATACCAGCCTGCATCTGCCATTGCCAGTTATCGATCGCTAGATCCCCATCGACTAAATAGTTCATAAAGTGTTTGGCTCCATGATGCCAAGACACACCACAATTAATCGTGAGGAAGGTGGCGCACATCGCCCGCATCCGAAAATTCATCCAGCCCATCGTGTGGAGCTGCCGCATACTCGCATCAATCAAGGGAAAGCCCGTCATGCCCTCCTGCCATGCTTGGTATAGTTCGAGCGGATCTGAGCTGAGTTCGTCGGGCTTGTACCAATCATCGAATTCAGGATAGCGATTTTGGTAGGCTACTTCTGGGTGAAAGTAGAGCCGCTGGGTAAAGCTGTCGTGCCAGCGCAGCCTGTCGCGAAAGGCTTTGAGCGAAAATTCAGCTTTGTCGTTACCCGCCAGGGCAGCAACTCTGGCTTTGGTTGCTTGGTAGACAGTCCGCGTCGAGATCGTGCCAAAGGTCAGATGTGGGGAAAGGTGAGAGGTTGCCCCAATTTGCGCCAACCACGGGCGCGATAGCTTCCAGTGATAACCGTGGAATCTCCTGGCGAGGAATGTATCTAAGGTAGTGTGGGCATGTGTTTCCCCGCCAGGAAAGTAGACTTTTTCGACATCCCAAAACTGTGAGTATTTTTGGGTAAGTTCTGGAAATGTCAGTTGGGGAAGAGCGATTTCTAGGGTGGGTAAATCGATCTTGTGTGGCGGTTGGTACTGGGGTTGACGTTGATATGTATAGTACTGGCCAAACCACTCCTGGCGGTTGTCTTGGGTTTGCAAAAAGTTGTTTAATCCCAGATGGCAATCGAGGTTTAACTCACGGTAGAAATCGACTATCGAGCGATCGCGACTAATCCCGTACTCAACTTGGACATCGCGGTTAAAGAACAGCTTGGGTCGCTCTTTGCGCTCGATAAGCTGTGTGGTGAGGTCTTGGATAATCGTGGTAGAGTTGCCCTCGAATAAGAATAGGCGACTACCTAACTGTTGCAATTGGCGATCTAAGTCTATTAACGACTCAAACAAGAATCTGACTCTGGCTGTACCGATATCTGCCCAGGTATAGAACCAGGGATCGATGATGAACAATGGTAAAACTGGCGTGTTGTTGGCAGTCGCTAGGGTGACGATCTCGTTGTCAGTCAATCGCAAGTCGCGACGAAACCATAGCAGGTGCATAGTTTTCACAAATTGGCTTAATACTTACTAGTTTAACGCTGACAGCATTTTATGAACATGTGTATTAAGCGATCGGGTTCGCGACCCACTCTTAATTTTCTCAAGTAATTACTTGAGAAAATTAAAGAGGCGAGTGTAGCAGGATTGGCTGAGTCTACTGGTGTTTGTCAATCGACTGAATCGATCGATAGTTTGGACTTGGCTGTCTAATCGGGATTGAAGTTAATCCCCAACTTCAGAGCCGGATTATTCACCCACCGATCTCCAATATGAGTATAAATCGCCGTAGTCTTCGGATCGGCATGACCCAATAAATCCTGGACTTGCCGCAAGGATGCCCCATTCTGAATCGCTAAAGTCCCCGCTGTATGCCGCAAGGAATGGGCGGATAAAGTCCTCCCTTGCCCATGTTTGAGGTTGAGAGAGGTGAGATAGCTATCGACAATAAATCTAATCCCCCGCCGCGACAAACGACGATCCTCTCGGTCTGGGTCGATCTGATGGCGCGGATGATGCAGATTGATAAATAGGGGCGTAGCAGCCGCAGTACTAAATTTAGCACTTCTGCGGGCGAGTAAATAACGATCGAGTACATCAACCAAATCGGGAATCAACGGCACAACTCGTTGTTGTCGCTTACTCATGACCGTAATCCCCACCCCCGTCGGATCGCGGCGAATATCCCCCACATTCGCCTTGTAGACTTCCATCGACCTGACCCCTTCGAGGGTCATCAACCCCAATAAGAAACGGTCGCGGAGGATTTTGAGGGGAGTAGATTTAGCCAGTGGAGCCTGAAGTAAGATTTGGGCCTCACTAGCAGTCAAATAAGTAATCGAGTCAGCCGGATCGCCTCGTTGCTTGGGCGGTTTTACGCCCCAGACGGGGTTGTGGGAGAGTAGACCATATTCCATCGCCGCATCGTACATCCGACTCACAGCGACTAATTTGAGGGCAATGGTGGCAGGTTTGTATTGCTGTTGGACTAAATGGTGGCGGTAGATTTTAATCGCATCCCGCGTCACAGCCAAGGGTTGGAGTTGATTGACTTCGCACCAGAGCAAGTACTGTTTGGCTTCGCACCAATAGGTGCGAATGGTTTCGCCACTAGCACCCCCAGCAGCTACATCGAATTGGATAAAACTGGTAAATGCTGAAATTAAGGCATTGGCATCGAGGACGAAGGTTGGTGTGCTGGTGGTAGTACTAGTGGGTCGATCCATTGAATTTAGCTAGATGCACTCCAGTAATTTAGGTCATCATAAATTCCATAAGTTTTAATAATTCAGATCTGGCAAGTTTATTGCTGGGAAATTAGGGGGGATTTAGTCTGTTCTTTAAATATACCGCTAACCTGTATTAGCGGTATATAATTTTTCTGTAGTTTATACCAGACATCGGTTAGAGCCGATTCTCAATTTTTGAGGATTTCGATCGAAAAGCCAGCAGATCCACCCCGATTTGAGGAGGTAGAAAAGTAGGATAATACTCAGGAGCGGGGTAAATCTAAACTAGAGCGGCCAAAGTATTAGTAGCGATCGCTTGGTATTTATGGCGGTTATCATCGTAGCGATTGAGGGTATTCAAATTTGCATGACGGCTCAGTCCTTGAGCGGCACGAAGATTACCATCGCTGGCATCAAGGTAGGCAGTAATCGCACTGTGTCTGATGCGGTGGGGAGAAACTACTTTATCAATCCCAGCAGCTTCGCTAAACTCTCGCACCAGGCGATAAATCGTGCTGCCATCGAGTCTGTGTCCTTTGCTGCGTCGATCGAGGCTGGTGAATAGGGGATCGGATGCTTGATAATTGGATCTAGCTGCCAACCATGCCACGAGCGCGATAGTAGTTGCTGGAGATAGGTTAATCTCACTTTTTTGAATCTTGCCTTTGCCTAAAATCGCTAGTCTTCCAGATTCATCGAAATCACCCACATCCAGGCTACAAATTTCATTCCGACGCAGGGCATTGTCCCACAGGAGTCGGAGGATGGCGTAATCCCTGATTCCTTTGATGGTGCTGCGGTCGGGAATTTGCAGCATCTCTCTAAACCCAGCTACGGCAATCCCTGTGGTATCGCCATAACTCTCGACTTTTAAGCAAGGCACGTCGGCTAGATTGAAATTACACTGCTCAAATTGATGGGCATAATCGACAAAGGATTTTAGAGCAGAGAGCCGGACGTTAATCGTGCTGGGGGCTAATTTAGCATCGATGAGTTGTTGTCGGTAGTGTAGAACTTGATAAACAGCTTCTGGCTGCTGTAGGGAGAGAAACTGAGTCAACAGTCGCTCGGATACTTCGCGATCTTGGGTACGGCGGAAAAAATCAACGACCGCTTTACTGTAGTTTCTGCGAGTATTTGTGGAGATTTTCAGTCGGAGGAAGTCAGCCAGAAGATCTGAAGCAGAACGGGTGACTTCAGATGAGTTGGTTGCTGGAATGGTTTTGGATAGTGCAGATCGCATGAAATTCACAGGTAAGTGATGGTAACAACTGCGCTTACGACAAGTACTAGCATTCTAGCCCAAATTAAGCGAACGACAATGTTTTTTAGAATGCGCTTAAAATTTGCGAGACTGGAGTTCGAGGCTTGTCAAGGGACAATTTCACATTTTTAGACTGCAAGCTTCGCTAGATACCGATCTCCATTCTCCATAGAACCCATTGAATGAACAGCGGTATCAACGTGCCAAACTGGAAATCAGTAGAATAGTGGCTTTTCTAGTTCTTGACTATTTGTCTGTAAGCTCGAATACATCGATCTAATTAAGGTAATCCCGTGCAGATAGATGTTGGCTTGCATTGCTTGCACCAGTTATTTGAAGATCGAGCGGATAGATGTCCCTTGACACCAGCTATTGACAATTCACTGGGGGCGATGCGCGAACGTCAACGTCGTGGTGCGATTTTCACCTATGGAGAAGTGGAGGCAAAATCTAATCAACTCGCCTACTATCTGCGTCGTCATGGAGTGGTGAGTGGTGCGCGAGTGGGATTATTGATACCTCGATCGCCAAAGCTATACATCGCGATTTTGGCGATTTTAAAAGCGGGGGCAGCCTATGTACCCCTCAATCCTGAATATCCAGCCGATCGGAGCGACTATATATGGAGGTAAAAGTACCGACGATTCGGTTATTACAGCACTTCCGGCTATTATGAGGTACATTTTTATCCTTAACCTTCTCACTGACTAACTTTCAGAGATTAGACTGTACCTCATAGCTGTCGGAAGTGCTGTAATGTTGTTCTTTCTGCTCGGTACGCCTTTCGCGCCGATGCTACTGCGTTTACTAGGGATGAAAATCGGGGACAATGTGTATATTGAAACCACCGACTTTACCGAATTCGATCTGATGACGATCGACGATAATGTGATTCTCGATCGCGATGCCACTTTGCAAACTCACTTGTTTGAAGATCGGGTGATGAAAATGGGCAAACTCCACCTTTATCCTCGCGCTCAATTGGGCAGTTGGGCATTGGCACTCTACGATACGGTACTCGAAAGCAACGTACTGATTCAACTAATGTAGTTAGCGATCGAAGGTGAGAAAGTGCCTCGCGCCACAACCTGGCAAGGTATCCCGATTAGTCGCCGCTATCTGTAAAGCTAGGGCTTGCTAACCTCTAAAACTGCACCTAGCTTCTCTGGATTGACAACTGCAAAAATCGATTGAATGCGATTTCCTCCCCACTCAAAACTAAAAATACTGTGGGTGCGCTCATCGACAATATTCATAATTCCCGACTGACCATTGACTGCTACCACCCGTGAAACTAGCGTCGGTGTCAAGCGGCTACGTCGAATTGCCACCAAAAACCGAGCGACTTTTTGACAGCCCTGCAATGGTTTTTGCGCTGCGACAACTTTACCACCGCCATCCGACCAGAAGGTCACATCTGCCGCCATCAGTGTCATCAATCCTGGTAAGTCGCCACGCTCCCAGCACTCAAGAAATCGATCGACAAGGAGATCTCGATCGTCAAAATTTGCGAGTGTCGGTCGGTGTAACACGAGATGCTGTCGGGCGCGACGCACGATCTGGCGACAGTTGGGAATACTTTTATCGACGGTTTGCGAGATTGCATCATATTCATAATCGAAAACCTCGCGCAACAGGAAAACGGCTCTTTCGGTTGGAGATAAGCATTCCAGCAGCATTAAAAATGCGAAGGACAGAGATTCTGCTAATTCCGCACAGTCTTCGACATCGGGACGTTCGGTTATCAGTGGCTCTGGTAGCCATGTTCCGGTATATCGTTCGCGTTGGACGCGGGCAGAGCGGAGATAGTCGATACACAATCGCGTCACAATCCTCGATAGAAACGCTTTGGGCGACTGAACGATGCTTTCGGTATGTTGCCAACGAATCCAGGCTTCCTGGACGATATCTTCTGCATCTGTGACGCTTCCCAGCATTCGATAGGCAATCGCGAATAGTAGGGAGCGATATCGATCGAACAATTCCAATCGGTTCATATTACCAGTATGCAGCTAGATTTATCAATTTTAGTCGTGCATTTTCTACTTCCTGTTGTCGAATTTCCTCATCCATAAACTGGTTCGGAATCGGCACGATTTCGACCTCTTCAATCCCAATAAAGCCCAAGATCGATCGTAAATAAGGATCGCAAAAATTCATCTCTCTAAGTGGAGTACCGACTACAAAATTTCCAGCACTGGGGACGATCGCGATCGCTTTTTTACCTGTTGCTAGTCCTTTAAAAGTATGCGTTTGCGGATCGAATGTAAAAGTGCGATTCACCCGCACGATATTATCGAGATACGCTTTTAAAGTCGATGGCACACTAAAATTATACATAGGTACGCCGAGTACTATGCGATCTGCCCAGAGTAATTCGGCAATCAATCGATCGGATTCAGTCATTACTGTTGCCATTTCTGGAGTATGGTTTTCTGGCGGCAGGTAATTTGCAGTCGTCCATAGTTCGGTAGGATGAGCGGGTGGATTTGTACCAACATCCTGCTGCTGGTGTTGGAGATCGGGATGAAGGTTTTGCAAAGCTTCGATAAATTCGTGACTGAGTGCGCGAGAAATGGATTTTTCTAACCGGACGCTGGATTGAATTTCAAGTAGTTTCATGGAAATTGCCAGATAAGTTCTCGATCGATATTTTAACGGCGGTATTGTTGGTAAAGTCGATCGAACTGTGTTGGATCGATTTCGCAATCTAATGGATTATTTTCGTCAATTGCGATCGAATTCAATCGATCCTGAAAAACTGCAATCAAAAATGTAATTAGATCGTTCGCTCGATTAAATTGGGGCTGAGTTGATAAGAATGATTCAGTCACACCCAACGGCGGGAGCTTTGTCCCGTTGGCACAATAGACGATCGGATTTTCTGGATCTAACCGCATCATGCAGTAAATGGTACTTTTGCCATCATTCAAAATCGCAAATGGTAGTAAATCGATCGGGCATCTGCCCAATTTGAGATGGCGATGTCCGGCTAAGGCATAATCTAATGGTAAGAATTTAGCAATAATTAGCCGCTCGCCCAATTGCAAATGGATTTCGTTTTCTCGACCCGATAATTCTCCATGCCATTTGCCTTTGACCCTCAGTAATTTTTCTACCAAATTTAACTTTCCTGGCTGACCAGAAAGACCGTTGTGCCATCGATACAGGTCGAAAGCAGATTGGGGCAACGTCCATGAGTATCTAGCAATTTGAGCCTCAATTCGCTCGCTCGTTAATCCAGGCTGGAGACGGCTGGCAATTTTGGGAGCAGCTTGGCTTAATATGTTGTCAAAACTGTTGAATAGTTCGGTCATGGCGATCGCAGCTAGAGAGGCTAACTTAATTAAGACGAGATAGTTATCCGACTTGTGACAAGCTAACGATCTAGGGGATCGCGCCCCGACACAACAATGTAATTGCATCGACAATCGCTCGCTCGCTCGAGATCGAGTGATGTGAACCAATCGTTTCTGACAACGCCAGATGATGCAAGTGTGAAATTAAAATGGCTGCCATCGTCTCGGCACTACCAGGACGGATGCGCCCCAAATCCGCTTCAGCATTGAGATAGGCACAGAGTCGATCGCTAATTTGCATCGCTGGGAGCGGGTGACGTTGCAAAAAAGTTGGCAGATCGAAAGATGGATGCGCGATCGAAGATAGAAAAATAGGCATTACCTCACGGAAATAAGCCACAATCTGCACACAAATCGATTGCAGGTTAGTTTCCACCCGTTCCTCACCGATCTGCACCGCAAATATAGTCTCAAGCTGCGCTGCTGGGGGCACCATTGCGGCAAAAAACAGATTTTCTTTGGTGCCAAATCTTTGAAAAATTACAGCTTCAGAGATGCCAGCCAGTTTTGCTAGCGTTCGCGTCGAAGCCTTTGCCCCTACCTGAAGAAATAGCGTTCGCGCCACAGCCAGAATTTCGTCATCGGTAATAGTTTTCTGTCGGGGCATTCAGTTTAGCTGGAGTTGCGATGTGTTATGGGCGTATTTGGATGCGTAGTGAGACACCTTTACAGCACGATACCGTGGTCTTGGCGAATTACCAAAATAGATTGTTCTTTAAGCGTAGACAGCTCCTCTACGGCGATTTTCCGTTTCATGCGCCAGCTTTTAAAGAAGATTCCGATAATGCGCGGTAGGCTCACACACCAGATCCCCAGTAACTGGCGATGTCCGATTCCTGCTAAAACACTGCGATGTTCTTGAGTGGCAACAGCGCGGTGCATTTCGCTAATGTTCGCGGTTGTGGCTAACATCATCCAGATGTGTGCAGCAATCTCATCTTGAATCGAGGTGCCGAGATCGAACAAAATATGGACAGCATCATGTTGTTCTAATGACTGCATGATGTCTGCTGATGCTTGAGTTGCAAAGTCTTCCGGCTCCGATGCCCGCATGTTCTGTATTGCTTCACCCAGCGTCATTGAAGGTTCAAAACCTAAGTATTTATTCATAGCTAAATCTGCTTAAAATATAAGTAAGCACTTGCTCACATATTGTTGATTCATTCTACGATGTCCCGATTACATAAGCAAGCCTTCACTCATGTATTGAGAATAGATGCCTAAGTTTCGGTGCTGGCGAATTAGCTATGAAACTCCATCACAGAGGTATAGTAAAAGCAAGAGGGTAGCAACAACATTTGTAAATCCTACTCAAACATCAACGAGCGACATGAAACAACTTCCTCACTGGCTGCAAGGATTGAACAATCCGATCTTTGCCAGATTGTATCTGGCTCAAACCATTAATCTCGTAGGCGACGCGCTGACTTGGTTAGGGTTAGCATTATTGGCGTTTGAGTTAGCCGGAGCGCAAGCTGGAACGGTTTTAGCTGGGGCACTTACATTGCGGGTGACGGCGTTTGTCATATTGTCGCCGATTGCTGGGGCGATCGCGGATCGCGTCGATCGCAAACGGTTGATGGTTGTGACTCACCTAACGCGGATGGTCATTGTCTGTCTGTTGCCCTTCGTCACTCAGATCTGGCAAATTTACGCGATCGTGCTGTCGCTCAATGTATTTTATGCGTTCTTCGCGCCGACCTATACTGCCACCATTCCGCTGGTGACGACCGCAGCAGAACGTTCGCAAGCGATCGCCTTGTCGAGTGCCACATATCAGCTTTTAGGCGTGTTGGGGCCTGGTTTAGCTGGCAGTATTGCAGCATTTGTGGGTACCAGACAAGTGTTTTTTCTCGATGGCATTACCTTTTTAATTGCGACAATCCTGATTGTGACACTGCCCGGACAACTGATGGTGAATCAACACCAACAGACAGCTAGAACAGTTAGCAGAACTTTAGAAGATATTCGGATGGGAACGGTTTGTCTGTTTGCCGATCCGCCGATTCGATACGCACTGATACTTCAATTAGTTGCCGCGATCGCGGGTGCTGAAATCCTCGTCAATACAGTCGGTTACGTCCAAGGCGTACTCCATTTTGGCAAGATTGAATATGGCTGGGTGATGGCGGCCTTTGGGATCGGGGCAACACTCGCATCGGTTGGTTTGGGTAATTTTCAGCACAGAGTCAGCCCGATGTTGTGGACGAGTATTGGTGCTGTACTG
>NZ_PVWO01000725.1 GCF_003003845.1 Chamaesiphon polymorphus CCALA 037
CCCCGCCACCATCCTCGACGGCATCGACCTCGAAGTCAACGAAGGCGAATTCATCTGCCTCATCGGCCACTCCGGCTGCGGCAAATCCACCCTCCTGAACATGGTCTCCGGCTTCAACACCCCCACCAGCGGCACCGTCACCCTCCAAGGCAGTCAGATTACCGAACCCGGCCCCGATCGGATGATGGTATTCCAAAACTACTGCCTTCTCCCCTGGCTCACCGCCTACGACAACATCTACCTCGCCGTCGATTCCGTCTATCCCACCCACACCGAAGCCCAGAAAAAAGAAATCGTCCGCGAACACCTCAACATGGTCGGACTTACCGAATCCGCCAGCAAAAAACCCGGACAACTCTCTGGCGGCATGAAACAACGCGTCGCGATCGCCCGCGCCCTCGCCATTAAACCCCAAGTCCTCATCCTCGACGAACCCTTCGGCGCACTCGATGCCATCACCAAAGAAGAATTACAAGACGAACTCCTGACGATTTGGAGCGAACATCAAGTCACAGTGTTAATGATTACCCACGATATCGACGAAGCCTTGTATCTAGCCGATCGATTGGTAATGATGACCAACGGCCCCGCTGCTAAAATCGGTGAAGTATTAGATATCCCCTTCGAGCGACCTCGCAATCGCGAGAAAATCATGGCAACTAAGACCTATATCGACCTGCGCAATTATGCCCTCGACTTCCTCTTCAATCGCTACGCTCATCTAGATGATTAGGTTAATCTCAAAGGCTCTGAATAACTTTAATAAAAAGATTGCTTAGATTCTCGATGCTCTGAAATCAGGCTTACTTCCCGATACAAAAACGACTAAAAATTCGATCGAGTACTGATTCGGTCACTTCTTCGCCTGTGATTTCGCCTAATGCTCTAATAGCTTCACGTAAGTCGATCGTCCAGAAGTCGAGGGGGAGTTGGGAATCGATCGTCATTAAGACTTGTTGAAGTGCTGTTTGGGCGCGGATCAGGGCGGCGGCTTGGCGTTGGTTGATAGCGATATCGATATTGGCGGCGTGGAGTTTGCCGCCTGCGACGATCGATAGGATTGCGGCTTCTAAGCAATCGATTCCCAGTGCGTTGGGTTCGGTGGTGTCGGCGGTTATTGCTGCCGCAGTTTCGACTACTGCGCTAATTCCTGTGGGTAGATCTAGCTTGGGCACGGTGGTGACGAGATCGACTTTATTGACGACAACAATCGTGGGGATATTGGCAATTTCTTGATAGATTTCGGTCTCTACTTCCGTCCAGCCGATTTGAGCGTCGATCGTCAGTAAGATGAGGTCTGCTGCTTGGGCAGCGGCGCGGGAGCGCGCGACACCGATTTGTTCGACGACATCGCTAGTATCTCTAATTCCGGCAGTATCTAATACCTGGACGGGAATGCCGCCGACAACGAGGCGGGATTCGACCACATCTCGCGTGGTACCTGGGAGTGGGGTGACGATCGCTCGATCGCTGCGACTCCAAGCATTTAACAGGCTGGACTTGCCCACATTCGGCTGTCCGAGGATGGCTACTTTCAAACCGCTGCGCAGCAATTCCCCCCGGTCGGCGGTGGCCGCAATCCTGCCAATTTCCGCCGCTAATGCCTTTAAATTTGCCGTGACATCAACTAAGTCCAATGGTGGTAAATCCTCCTCAAAATCGATTCTAGCCTCGATCTCTGCGAGTAAATCTAAGGCTTGCGCTCGCAAGCGGACGATCGGTTTGCGTAATTTGCCCTGTAGTCCGGCAATTGCTGTCTGAGCGGCAGCGGGAGAGAGCGCGCCGACGAGATCGCTGATACTTTCAGCTTGTGTCAAATCGATCCGCCCATTGAGAAAAGCCCGCAGGGTAAATTCGCCAGGTTCGGCGAGTTTGGCACCACATTCGACGCACAACTGGAGAATCTGCTGCACAAGGATAATGCCGCCATGACTGTGAATTTCGACCACATCCTCGCGGGTATACGATCGTGGGGCGAGCATTACGAGTAATAAGGCTTCATCGATCGTCAGCTCTGTCTGCGGATGTCGCACGTATCCGTACAAAATCCGATGACTTTCCCACTCTTGCCGACCGGGAGTTCTAAAAATTTGCCGCGCGATCGCGACGGCATCAACTCCCGACAGGCGCACGATTCCGACGCTACCTTGTTGGGGGACTACCGCCGTGGCGATCGCTACAATGGTTCCAGTTTGCATAATTGAGTC
>NZ_PVWO01000183.1 GCF_003003845.1 Chamaesiphon polymorphus CCALA 037
AATGGTAACATCCCCGCGATCGTCAATAACACCGTCGGATCTTCTGGCACCAAGGAACCGCTCGGCAACGGTTGATGTCCCCGCTGGCTATAAAAATCGAGGAAGGCTTGACGAATCTCGGCACCGCTGAGTTTGAGAGCAGACATAAGACTTTAAATATAGGGATGGCAGTATAGTAACTATCTCTCTATTGTGCCATTTTTGGCTTCGGCAATAACAATCCGGCTCATTCTCATCAGCAGTCGATCTAGTTGTGACAAAATAAAGGATGAAGTGAATCATCTCGACACTTATGACAATAACGGAGCTATTTCCAACGCTAAGAAATTTGCCTCGTGCAGATAAGTTAAAGGTCATGCAGTTTTTAGTGACAGAACTAGCTAAAGAGGAGGAACCAGCCTTACAACCTGGTGCAACTTACGAAATTTGGTCGCCATTTGATTCTCATGAAGCGGCTCACAAGTTAGCCCAACTGTTAGAATCAGAACCACCACAAGCATAATACGCGACAGTCAAAGATTTAACTTTATTGAAGGATTTGATGCTTTCGGTGCTCCTGATGCCCTGCTGTGTGTTTCTATCGATTCGAGGTAAATCGATCGAGAATCTAGATACAATTCTGCATCTGATGGGCATACTTGAGTAAAAGTGAGTATTGAAATTCAAGTCTAATGGTATATCATCCTGAATTGAGCGATCGACTGCAAAAGCTATTTGAAGATGCTATGACTCATGGAACTGATATAATCGATCGAGGAGAGCAACTCATTCCATTTTTATTTACAACCGGAAGTAGCGGCGGCAAAATCACTGTTTTTGTTAATGATAGTGATGATATGGCATCTCAAGGAATTTATGATGCTAAACTTCAAATTAGCGATTCAAAACAAGAAATCGATGCTTATGTGTTAGGCTATGATGCCTTATTACCATTAGCTGATAGCAGTCAGATAGACGCACTAATTCTTGAAGGAAGCGAGCGAGGAATTAGCTTTGGATTTATTTTTGCACGATGCTATTATCAGCGTGAGGAAGATGGCGAGATAGTTTTCATAATTGATGGTAACGGCTTTCTTCAAAAGAGCGAGCAGCTACTAACTACATAGAGACCTCTACCGGATCGCCGACTTCTCGAAGAAGTCGGCGATCTGGTAAATCTAGGTTTATTTACTTAAAATTATGCCGGAAAAATTCTGTTACTAGCCGATCGCTTTTTCCATATTTATAATTGCGGCAACGATCGATAAGAGCAAAGTAGTATAAATCAGGCAGCAAAGCGGAGAATTTCAACTTCGGCATTGCGATCGATCGCCCGCTCCGCACGATCGAGAACTGCTGCTGTTGTGTTTTTACTGAGGTAATACTCATCGCAATTTTCACAAATATCAGCGGGTACATCCTTGAGGATAATGATGCAATTATCCCGTTCTAGAGTAACATTAACACTTCCACTGTAAGTAGTTCCGTGTTTGCAAAGGATACATTTCATCAATTTATTTCGCAACACTAAAGTTATTCTCCCAGATTGCTGATTGCGACAATCTAGCTTCAGAGATGTCGTCGATCGCGACTTTAGATCCCTTCATTCCTATACCGAGTCGCAAGTGTTAAGAATATGTTACTTAAATTAACTATTAATTTAAGATTACTTGATTAATATTTATCCCTTTCAGGACTAAATTGAACTAATTTAGAAGTCGGCTGTTGAAAATGTGCTGACTACCACTCACATTAAACAATAGAGATCTAACATTTTCTGTTACACAGAACACAATTATGCTGAATGTTTACCTAAGCTAGATCGTTAAATCGATTCGTCTTTACAATAAACATTAAGTAAGTAGCATCAATCGAGATTGTCCCCGCCGCAAAAATTACGGAGTTTGGCATGAAAATTGCAGTTATCAAAGAGACTAATCCAGGCGAGCAGCGTGTCGCCCTGATTCCCGATCTGGTTGCCAGGTTGGTGAAACAGGGTTTGGAAATTTGGGTAGAAGCTAGAGCTGGCGAAAAATCGTTTTGGAGTAATGAGGCTTATACCCAAGCTGGAGCAGAAGTGATCGCCGATACTGACAGGCTCTGGGGCGAACCTGATGTGGTGCTAAAAGTTGCACCGCCAAATCCAGCGGAGGCTGGTAAATTGCGATCGGGTGCGACGTTGATTAGTTGCCTGACACCGTTGGCAAATGAGCAATTGATGAGTCAACTTGCCAGTCAGGGTGTCACTAGTCTAGCGATGGAATTGATTCCCCGCAGTACTCGCGCTCAGAGTATGGACGCGCTCTCTTCTCAGGCTTCGATCGCGGGCTACAAGGCGGTGTTATTGGCTGCTGCGGCTCTGCCCAAGTATTTTCCGATGCTGACTACAGCCGCCGGGACGATCGCGCCTGCAAAGGTGTTTATAATTGGGGCTGGGGTGGCTGGCTTACAAGCGATCGCGACTGCTCGGCGGTTGGGGGCAATTGTCGAGGCGTTTGATATTCGCCCTGCGGTACGCGAGGAAGTCCAGAGTTTGGGTGCTAAGTTTATCGAGGTGCCGTTAAATGAGGATACTGTTGGCGAAAATGGCTATGCGAAGGAGGTTTCGCAGTCGGCTAAGGAGTTGACACAAGCAACGATCGCTCAACACGTACGTTCTGCTGATGTGGTGATTACCACGGCGCAGGTACCCGGTAAAAAGGCTCCATTATTAGTTACTGCCGAAATGGTATCGCAGATGCGCCCCGGCTCGGTAATTGTCGATCTGGCAGCCGAGCAGGGTGGGAATTGTGCATACACGGAGGCTGGTAAGTCGATCGATAGGCATCAGGTGATGGTGATTGGGACGATAAATTTACCCGCTTCTGTGCCCGTTCATGCAAGTCAATTGTATTCCAAAAATATCAGTACTCTGTTGCAGTATTTGATTAAGGATGGTGTTCTGAATTTAGATTTTACCGACGATATTGTTAGCAGTACTTGTGTGACTCACGAAGGCAAGATTTGTCACGATCGGGTTCGGAATTTTGTCAAAAGTACCAGTCAACCTTCGGTTGTTGCTTAATCAATCGATTTAATCGCGTTCTATAGAATCCATATAAGATCTCTACGGTTGGCGTACAAAATGCGTCATTCTCTCTTTTTCTGGAGCTGTAGGGGTGGGTTTATGCAATTTAATGTCGATGTTACTGTTCGACTCAAACAAAACCCACCCTCCGCCACCAGGATCTAAAAAGATCTCAAACGGGTTCTATATTATGTAAACAATTGTGTCTTGCCTCAATCAAAACGCACGCGGTGGTTTGCAACCGCATGAATTTCTCATCAATATTTTCTAGTGGGTTGGGCGGGTTTGTTCTTAAATGGTTTGCTTCGTTTTGGATAACTAGCATAAACCCGCCCCTACAGATCTTACACTTACATAAAATCTATGAGTTCGACGTTAATTGCTGCTCTATTTGTCTTTCTGTTGGCAACCCTTGCAGGTGCGGAGGTGATTAATAAAGTGCCGCCAACCCTGCACACGCCATTGATGTCTGGTTCTAATGCAATCTCTGGAATTGCCGTAATTGGGGCTTTATTAGTTGCTGGTAATCCTGGCGATAATTTAATTACCATTTTGGGTTCGATCGCGATCGTGCTGGCAACTATTAACGTTGTCGGAGGCTTTTTAGTTACCGATCGGATGTTGCAAATGTTCAAGAAAAAAGAAACGAAGGTTAGTTGAGAATTGAGAATTGAGAATTGAGAATTGATAACTCACCGATTGTAAGTATTAGTGCTATCTGATTTATGGATATTAGTGGATTTATTCCGACGGGGATTGAGATTAGTTATTTGGTGGCGACTGCGCTATTTTTCATCGGTTTGAAATATCTCGGTTCGCCAGCGACGGCGAGACAGGGAAATACGATCGCGGCTGTCGGGATGTTATTGGCAGTTGTTGGAACGTTATTAAATGCAGGCGTTGTCAATTATTCGGCGATCTTTTTGAGCATTGCCATCGGCACGGCAATTGGGGCGATTGGTGCTTACAAAGTTTCCATGACGGAGATGCCGCAGATGGTGGGTTTGCTCAATGGCTTGGGCGGCGGAGCTTCGACGCTAATTGCGGTGGCGGAGTTTCTGCGCGGATTACCTGCTGCTGAGGTACCCTCGATCGATAGTCGAGTTACTTTAATTTTAAGTATTCTCATCGGTGGAATTACGCTGACGGGGAGTTTAATCGCGTTTGCCAAGTTGCAAGAATTGATGTCGGGTTCGCCGATTACTTTCCCGTTGCAACAGCCTGTGAATATCTTGCTATTTGCGAGTTTTGTCGTCGGTAGCGGTTATTTTCTGAACGCACCCAAGGATGAAGCGATCTTTTTAGGCTTAACTGCGATCGCTTTAATTTTAGGCGTATTATTCGTTTTACCGATCGGTGGTGCGGATATGCCTGTGGTTGTCTCTCTGCTCAACTCGTTTTCGGGGATTGCAGCGGCGGCGGCGGGTTTCGTGTTGATGAATAATATCTTGATTATTGCTGGTGCATTGGTGGGCGCATCGGGGATTATTCTGACACAGATTATGTGTAAGGGCATGAATCGATCGCTCAGTAGCGTGTTATTTGGTGCCTTTGGTGGTGTCAAATCTGGTAAAGGCGGTGCTGGTGGTAAGCAAGAAGATCGCACGGCGCGCAGTGTCGATGCTGAAGAATGTGCGATGATGCTGGGCTACGCTCAATCGGTTGTCATCGTCCCTGGCTATGGAATGGCAGTCGCTCAGGCTCAACACTCCGTGCGCGAATTGGCCGATCAGCTCGATCGATTGGGCGTGGATGTCAAATATGCCATTCATCCAGTTGCAGGGCGGATGCCGGGGCATATGAACGTGTTGTTGGCTGAGGCAAATGTGCCTTATCCCCAACTCTACGATATGGATGACATCAATACGCAATTCGATCGAGTCGATGTGGCATTAGTCATCGGTGCGAATGATGTTGTCAATCCAGCCGCTCGCAGCGATAGCAACAGTCCGATCTTTGGAATGCCGATTCTCGATGTGGACAAAGCCAAACACACGATCATAATTAAACGCGGGATGAGTACGGGTTTTGCTGGTGTCGAAAATGAGTTGTTTTATCTCGACAAAACCATGATGTTATTTGGTAGTGCTAAGGATGTCGTTGGCAAGTTAGTTTCGGAGATTAAACAATTGTAAGTTAGTGGATGGGTAGATGGGTGGACTGTACCACCGTAGGATGGGTAGATGGGTAATGAGGAGCGAAGAACATAGTTCCAAAGCCCTATTGCTTATTTCTTATCCCTTTACCCTTTACCCTTTTCTGCCTTCTATTACATCAAAAATCTCGCAAACTTAACACCACAAACTGCACTAATCAATCCACAAACTAGACCATTGATAAGGATAGATATCCCCCAAGTTATTTGAGCGAAACTTGTGAAACAGCCACCAGCAGATCTAAACAAACCATTGGATATCTCTAGTCCTTTCAACCCCAGCCAAGATAGCAAAAGAATCGAAAATACACCCAATACACCGCCAACTACCGCACCCCCAAAGCCAGCCGTCCAAGCATAATACGGCTCGAATTTTCCACCCTCACGCAGTAGCCGATATCTTACTATCAGTAACATTCCGGCTAAGGTAGCACCAGCAACAGTCCCGATCGGGGCTACTAGCGAATAGCGTAAGTATGATAAGAGATAATAATGAAAATATCCATACCAGCTAAATTGAGAGTTGGTTGGCGTTTGAGAAAAATCGATGAGAGTCGTCCACGCTCCGATCCACGGTAATAAAAATGGTGCGACTAATTTACCCAATAACATCGTGCTAATGGCAATAATCAACGAACCTAGTAGGGAATAACCAATGGTCGCAAATAAAGACCAAGGCGATCGAGTTTTCCAGGTAACGATCGCACCAGCTATGACTCCAGGTGCCAAGATTATGCCTAAATAGAGTAAGTGAATTAGTTGAAGTTGCAGCATATAACCGACAGCACAGATCTAGATTGCTATTAGTAGTTATAGTCATCTATCGAACCACTGCCATCAGTATATTCCACAGATAAAATTACTCTCTAGATTGATGCGATCGTTATCACAATTTATCGGGTTAATAGTTAGGAAATTTAGGCGATCGAGTTCACAAGTTTTTTAGATTTCGATCGAGATTCGATGGATTTAAGACATTGAAACCACACTTACAAAGCCTCGATACTCAAAATACTACCATCGCTAAAATCGATATTCAGATTGCAATTATTGAGTAACAAAGTGCCGACTTGCGGACGACGACCCATGGCTAGTACTGGTACTTCTAGCTCTACTCCATCCCAGACGACCGTTGCGCGGTGAACTGGTGTCGCTAAATTTTCATCATTAGCAAGATTGGTATTAATAGTCGCCACATAAGGCAGTTGCAGCTTGGCAATTGCAGCAACGGGCAAAGTCAAAGCTCCTTCAAAACCTGTATTAATTACACAACCAATTTCTAGATCTGGATAGCCAGAGATCCGCACGATGACTTTTACTTGTGGTTGTCGTCCGATGACAATGCCATTAATCACGATAGATCTACCTTTGTCAACGTACCACCCACTGCATAAACAGCATTAAATCCGATTCGTTCTGCCCAAATGATGGCATCGGGAAATTGAGATTGCAACCGATCGGTAGCTTCTAACAAATTATCATCAATTTCATAGTTGCTCGTAGTCAGATCGATCGCGATAATTTTACCAACATTATCGCGCGTTTCGACCTGCGATCGAATCGATCGATTATAAAGATCCTGTCCGCGTCTGGCGATTTTGACAGGGTTGGGCGCAACGGATGCTTCGTTACTATTTAGCTGAGTCATAACCCGATCGACTGCGCTGTATATTATTCTTTTCTGATTATACCAAACTCGGCGTTGCCAGATTCAGGTAGGAATAGCTAGAGAGGGGAGCGGGGAGCTATGCGCGTACTACACCCCTTCCCAAATCAGAAGTTGCCTAGATGCAGCCACAAAGCAGTTGAGAAATTTTGGTGGATAGATAAAGTTGTCGTAAGCCAATGCCATTTGTCTGGCAGCTTCCACAGGCGAGATCCGCCCGATGCCCGTGCCCAAGCCAGGACAGGCAACAGTCGCGATCTTTTGTGACTGATGGCGATTGTGATGTTCGACAGCCAACAGCATCGCCCACATGGCGATATAGGGGATATCTGTGCCCACAATTTGCATCGGGACGCGCATGGTGGGCGTATGGGCTAAAAAAAGATGCTGCGGGTGTCCGGTGGCGATGATAAATGAGGTACCGACTGATTGCTCGCCGAGATAATCATCGAGGATCTTTTGTTGGACTCGTTCCATCAGCGAGATCCCAAAAAACTCGGTAATTGCGGCATCTATACCCCCATCCATCATGCCAAATGAGTTGGCGGGACTAACGAGACAGTCGTAAGTATTTAATTGCTCGAAGCTGCAATTAAATACTTCTACATTCGGTAAATAAGCGAAACGTTCTTGAAATGCTTGGAATAGTGCGTAGTTTGGGGCTACTAAGATGAGTTTAATATTCGATCGATTCATATGCGATCGAAGATATCAAGATCGATCGAGTTTGTCAATCTTAGCTTGAAATGCTTAGTAGCAATGTCAGGCCATTTTGGATTTTGCGGTGCGCTGTGGAGATTCCCGCCAGAGCACGCCGCAATTATTAATTATTGAAAATGCCTAGTCTCGGTCAATATTCATCTTTGTTGGTCAGTTCTTTTTCCATATTGTCTGCAACTAATCCGATTGAATTAATTATTTTAACCAGACTGTTATCATCTAACTTCGCATCAATTTTAGCATTAAATATTGCTAAATTATTATTGCTGCTCGTCCGAATAATTTCCCAAGAGCCAATTTTCTTGTCGTGAGATTGCCTCATCATTTTATCGCTGATTTCTGACGATAAGAGTCCAGGACTTTTGTAGGCAAGTGCATAAACCTCTCTTAGCTCTACAGTAGTACCATTAATTTTATTGGTATTGGAATTGATTAATACTACTTGTGTCCGATCGTTCGGACAAGTTACGATTACTTTAAAATCACCATCGCTAGTAACTTCGTATTTCATACCTGCTTGTTCTAAAGCAGCTTTTACTCTGGCATCGGTTTCGCCAGCACGAGCACTAGGGTAAAAGGAGCCGAGCAAAATAGATAATGTCGCGACGACTAAAGATAGATTTTTGAGACTGAATGCGCGATTCATAATATTGATGGTGAAGGGATGACCGAGTACAGTGTAATTCAATTTGTCAACGAATAGTTAAAGTTGTAACTTAAATAGCGATCGCCGAAAAATATCTTTACTAGATTATATAGACAGTCTCAGTTGACTCGATTGCGGAAACTTTCGATGCTAATTGTCAATAAAACGATCTCCAAACCAGCCAGTGCGATCGCTTGCATCCACAGAGCTTCCGATCGAACGCGTTCGATCGAGATTTACCGCAGGATCGCGATGTCGTCGTGCAGAGTGTTCAATAACCAGAGAGTTAAGAAAAAGGTGGGGTAAACTGTATATATAAATGCAGAAAGAGGCGATCGAAATTCGATCGCCTCCTCAGCTAAAAACTTAAATTGGGACTCGGGACTACATCATTCCCATGCCGCCCATGCCGCCCATGCCGCCCATGCCACCCATGCCACCCATGCCACCCATGCCGCCCATATCGGGTGCAGCGGACTTAGGTTCGGGCTTCTCGACGACGAGAGCTTCGGTAGTCAAGACTAAACCTGCGATCGAAACCGCATTTTGTAAGGACGAGCGGACGACTTTAGCAGGATCGACAATCCCCGCAGCTAGTAAGTCTTCAAAGACATTAGTCGCAGCATTATAGCCGATATTATCGGCAGCAGCACGGACTTGTTCGACGACTACCGAGCCTTCAACGCCAGCGTTACTAGCAATTTGACGCAACGGTGCTTCGAGAGCTTTGGCGATAATCTCTGCGCCGATTTTTTCCTCGGCATTGGCGAGACTGGCTTTGAATTGGGTCACTTTATCGGAGAGGTGGATTAATGTAGTACCGCCACCAGCAACGATGCCTTCTTCTACGGCTGCTTTAGTAGCATTGAGTGCATCTTCGATCCGCAATTTGCGATCTTTAAGTTCGGTTTCGGTAGCCGCACCGACTTTGATTACGGCAACACCACCAGCTAGTTTGGCGATCCGTTCTTGGAGTTTTTCGGTATCGTAGACAGAATCTGTCTCAGCGAGTTGTTGCTTGAGTTGGGCGATGCGCTTTTGGAGATCGCCACTATTGCTGTTATTAGAAACGATCGTGGTGTTTTCTTTATCGATCGTGATTTTAGCTGCATTACCCAGCATTTCGAGGCTGGCAGTATCCAAGCTCAGACCGATTTCTTCAGAAATCATCTGTCCGCCAGTGAGGATTGCGATATCTTGTAACATGGCTTTGCGACGATCGCCGAAGCTCGGAGCTTTAATGGCAGCAACACTGAGAACGCCACGCGCTTTATTAACTACTAGAGTTGCGAGAGCTTCGCCCTCGAGATCTTCAGCGATGATTAAGAGGGGTTTACCCGCACGGGCAACTTTTTCGAGAATGGGGACTAGATCTTGGATCGAGTTGATTTTTTTGTCGGTAATCAGAATCAGCGCGTCGTCAAATTCAACCACCATCCGCTCTTGGTCGGTAACTAGGTATGGAGAGAGGTAACCGCGATCGATCTGCATTCCTTCAACTACATCCAATTCGGTAGTCAGAGATTTTGATTCTTCGACTGTAATGACGCCATCTTTGGTCACTTTATCCATAGCAGCAGAAATCATCTCGCCGACTTCCGGATCGTTACCAGCCGAGACGCTAGCCACCTGAGCGATGCCGTTACCTTCTACAGGTTTAGCTAGTTTGGCAATTTCTGCAACCAGCATGGTTACCGTTTTATCCATCCCGCGCTTGATGCCGATCGGATTGCTACCAGCAGCAACGTTTTTGAGACCTTCGCGAATCATTTCTTGAGCCAAGACGGTTGCTGTAGTGGTACCATCTCCAGCCAAATCTTTAGTTTTGGAAGCAACTTCCTGAATCAGTTTCGCGCCAGTATTTTCGAGAGGGTCAGTCAATTCAATTTCTTTGGCGACGGTAATCCCATCGTTAACGATCTGCGGCGCGCCAAATTTCTTCTCTAATAAGACATTCCGTCCTTTGGGGCCTAAAGTAATCTTGACCGCATCAGCCAAGGCGTTGACACCCCGTTCGAGCGCACGACGGGACTCTTCGTTAAACGCTATGATTTTTGCCATATTATTTTATTGTAATCATCTCTTCCAAAATTTAGCACTCTATGAGGAGGAGTGCTAAGTAGATTTC
>NZ_PVWO01000726.1 GCF_003003845.1 Chamaesiphon polymorphus CCALA 037
CCCGCCGCCACCGCCGCAGATTTTGGCGATATTACCGATAAACTTCCCAGCCTGTAAACCTTTCGCATTTACACCCTTACTAAAAGCAGCAACGAGACTAACCTTATCCGGTTCGGGAATCGATGCTAGCACGATCGCGCCTTCGCCGAGTTTATTTAATAACCGTTCTGCCGCAGTTTGGAGGGCATTGGCATCGACATCGCCGAGTTCGGCGATAATAATTTTAAACTCGCCAATAGTTTGGGCTTGAGTTAGTAATTGTTCGGATTTTGCGATCGCCAGTTCGCCCTTAATCGTCTCTAATTGCTTCTGGTTGGCTTTGAGTTCCGTTTGCATTGTCGAGATCCGATCGAGGATTTCTTCTGGTTTAGCTTTAAACCGATCGCTTAATTCTTTGACTACTTTATCGCGGACATTGAGATAGTCTAAAATTGCATTACCAGCCACCGCTTCGATCCGTCGCACTCCCGCAGCAACACCTGCTTCAGAGATGATTTTAAATGCGCCAATCTCGGCGGTATTATTCACATGAATCCCACCGCACAATTCCATTGATACGCCAGGAAAATCGATGACGCGAACGTCATCACCGTATTTTTCACCGAACATAGCGACGGCACCTTTAGCCTTAGCTTGAGCGATCGGCATCACTTCAATTTCGGCGGAATGTGCTTCGGTAATCCAGGTATTTACCAACTCTTCCACCTGTTGAACTTCGTCAGGTGTGAGGGGGCGAGGAGAGTTAAAATCGAACCGCAATCGATCGAATGAAACTAACGAGCCTGCTTGCGAAATTTCAGGATCGACGAGTTGTTTTAAAGCGGATTGTAATAAGTGAGTCGCGGTATGATTTGCTTGAGCGCGACGACGACAAGCTGTGTCGATTTGGGCGGTAATTGTATCGCCAACTCGGAGACTTCCACGTTCTATCGATCCAAAATGCACGAAGAAATCTGACTCTTTTTTGACATCATCGATGCGGACTAATAAATTATCGCCTGATAAGTAGCCTCGATCGCCAATTTGTCCGCCAGATTCGGCATAGAAGGGACTTTTATCTAAGACGATTTGGACGTTCATTCCCGCATCTGCTTCGTCGCGAACTTCGCCAGCTAATAATAATGCGACAACTTCGGCAGTACTATGATGTTGGTGGTAGCCGATAAAATCAGTTACCTGAATTGTGCCTGCAAGTTTATCTAACGAACCTTGAACTGTGAGATCGATACCTCCATGGGTATCGGGAGTATTTTTGATATCTTCCTCCTTCGCCCGATCGTAACCCTCAACATCCACCGTCAAACCTTGTTCTTCAGCAATTTCCTGAGTTAATTCTAATGGGAAACCATAAGTACCATATAACTTAAAGGCATCTGCACCATTAATTTGGGTGACTCCTTTTGCGTTGACATCGGTAATTAAATCGGCTAAGAGCTTCTCACCACGTTCCAGGGTTTTGAGGAATTGAGTTTCTTCTCGTTCTAATTCTGCTTTGATACTATCAGCTTTCGATCGAACATTTGGATATGCAGATTCCGATAACACGATCGCTGTTTCGGCTACCTTAGTTGTAAAGTGGTCGCTAATTCCGATCGAGCGACCGTGACGGACAACCCGTCTTAATAAGCGGCGTAAAATATAACCGCGCCCGACATTAGATGCCCGAATTCCATCGGCATTCATGTGGACGATCGCGCGAATATGATCGCCGATTACTTTCAACGAAGTCTTGGTTTTTTCGTCGCTATTAGCATAGTCAATTCCAGCAATTTCTGCCGCAGTTTGGACGATCGGAAAAATCAGATCCGTCTCATAATTATTCGGCACATCTTGCAAGATTTTCGCCATCCGCTCCAAACCCATTCCCGTATCGATGTTCTTATTCGCTAACGGCGTGAGATTGCCATCGACATCGCGGTTGTACTGCATGAACACTAGATTATAAAACTCGATAAATCTAGTGTCATCCTCCAAATCGATATGTTCGTTCCCCAATTCGGGATGGAAATCGTAATAAATTTCCGAACAAGGCCCACAAGGCCCCGTCGGCCCCGACACCCAAAAATTATCATCCGCTCCCATCCGCTTGATTCGGAGGGGATTCACGCCAATTTTGTCGCGCCACAGGGCAAAAGCTTCGTCGTCATCTTCAAATACGCTGACAACCAACCGCTCTGGCGGCAGATTGAATACCTTCGTCGA
>NZ_PVWO01000727.1 GCF_003003845.1 Chamaesiphon polymorphus CCALA 037
GAGCGGGGAGTTGGGTGTTGGTTGTTGGGTGTTGGGTGTGTGAAACAGTAACCTAAATTGCGCCGCCTAGTACTAGTGAATAGTCGATCGTCGATCGTCGATCGACGACCGACATCACAAAGCGACATTATCTATTGCTTGAGTGGGAGGGGAGTCAAAAATGCCCCAACACCCCAACACCCTCTACCGAAAAGTCGCTCCAGAATACTCGCAACTGACTTTCCCGATAATTTCTCGACCCAGCCATGCTGTATTGTGGGAGAGCGACTTGAGACTAGTTTTGGTCGCCGTCCAAGCGGCTTGCGGCTCGAAGAGGATAAATTGAGTGGGTGGAGACTGATACAGACACCGAGCTGGATTGATACTCAGTGCCGTCCATAACTCGCGTGCCGATAAGGTACCGGGAACTACTAGCTGTTGCCATAGTAAGGGTAGTGCTAATTCTAACCCGATCGCACCAGGTGGAGCTTCGCCAAAGGCTACGGTTTTTTCCTCGTAAGTATAGGCATGATGGTCGATCGAGATCGCATCGATGACTCCTGTTTTTATCCCCTCTATCAGGGCTAGACGGTCGTCTGAGGTGCCTAACGGCGGGTCGAGTTTAAAATTGGGGTTGTAGGTGGCGACATCGCTGGTATCGGCTAGTAGGTGCAACCAGGTGGTACTGGCCGTAATTGGGACGCCGCGTTGTTTGGCGGCGGCGACGATCTCGACGCCGCGACGGGTCGAAATCCGCATCAGATGGACGGGGGTGCCGATATCGGCGATAATTTCGATCGTCGCAGCGAGGGCGGCGGTTTCACTACTGACGGGATCGACGGGCAAACCGTATTTGAGTGCGGCTACGCCAGCTCTGGCGATGCCATTACCGCGTAAGGATCGATCGAGGGCATACAATCCGATCGGGCGGTGGAAGGGTTGGAGATATTCGAGCAGGCGGCGGGTGAGTGCGAGATTGGCAATGGCACGCCCATCTGCCCAGCCTGTAATATTAGTAGTTGCTAGTTCGGCTAACTCCGTCATTGTTTTGCCTTCTACGCCCTCGGTGAGTGCGCCCCAATAGCCGAGTTGGGGACAATTAGGAATGCGATCGGCGATTTGGTGATATTCTCGATCGAGACTGGTAATACTGCTCGATCGATCGAGTGCGGGTAAGGTATCGGGGAGAATATTGACCGAGACAAAACCGCCTGCTTGAGCAGATGCGAGTAAAGAGGCGAGCGATTCGCGTTCTTCATGTCCCGGCGTCCCGCTGTGACTGTATAAGTCTACCAATCCCGGAGCGAGGATCGTATCTCGTCCGGGCGTAATCTTGAGGTCATGAGGAAGTTGAGTAGTGGCAACAACTTCCTCCATGATGCCATCGATAACTAGAATATCGGCCACTCGTTCTTCCAGCCGTACCGCAGATCCTGGCGATGGCTGGGAGCTGCTGTCCTCGCTGACACTAGTAGGCGCGAAGATGCGAATCTGTTGAAATAATTGATTCATTGCGATCCTACTACAATGCACCAGCAGCGGTTCGATCGAGAATGCCGCCTGAGAGGTAACTGGTAAGATTGAGAGCTTGAATTACAGGTTGACCCTCAATTCCCTCTGGATAATCGATAACTGTGACTGCGCCATTTCCCTGCTTGATCTTCCAGATATCGGCTAAACCGAGTCCCAGCAGATAACACAGTAACACCTTATTCGTCGCATCGTGAGCGACGACGATGCCAGTTTGAGATTCGTTACCCACCTGCGAGAGAATTTGTTGCCATGCTGCCGTCGCCCGCTCCCAGACGTCTTGGAGATTTTCACCTTCAGGCATTTGAACGGATTCGGGGTGAGTATGCCACCTTTCGAGTTCGCCGGGATATTCGGCCTTAATTTCGGCTTCATATTTGCCTTCCCACAGTCCGTGCCCGATCTCGCGCAAATTTGCATCTTCGACTAGAGTAATGTCGCGACCTTGGAGGATAATTTGGGCGGTTTCTTTCGGACGCAACATCGAACTGGTAAATCCAAAGTCGATGTGAATGGTTTTTAAAAATTCAGCGGCTAGACTGGCTTGTTTGCGTCCGAATTCGTTGAGCGGGACATCGATTTGGCCTTGAAATTTGCCAGCGCGATTCCAGTCGGTTTCGCCATGACGCACCAACAAAAAGCGCGGCCCTTGGTTTTGGGGGTGCAGGGGTGGGAATTTTT
>NZ_PVWO01000184.1 GCF_003003845.1 Chamaesiphon polymorphus CCALA 037
GGGGAGGGCTGGGGTGGGGTAAACCATCTCAGGAGTAACTTAAATAATTGGTGTAGACACGGTAGGGTAGGGGTAGGGGATAGTTAAATTAATAAAAAAGTGTAACACCGAAGAAATTGACTGGTTAAATTACGAGATTGCATCGATCGGCACAGAAGTTTGGGACGATCGGGTGTAATAATTTAAGGTTGATTTCAGGATTTGACCAGAAATTGCTAGAATAGGCTGGCATCAATAATTATGCAAGTGAATGTAACCAAAGTCAGTCTTTTAGATCGATTGGGTTGCTTCCATAGTAGTTTGAGCGCGGGATGTGGGCACTATCTACCTATCGCCAGATGTCGATCTTTGCAGATAGTCGATCTGCTTGGTTGTTACATACCCATAATTCAGTCTCGAAGATCCCGATTACCATGAGAGGGAGATCGAAAAATTTGACTCCGTCCGAAGGCATTTTCTATGAGTTCTGCACAATTCCCCACCGATCGGCCTCCATCGCATCCAGAGGCTTCTACCAGACCTGCGAAACCGATCAAGCGACCGAAAAAACCAGATCCGGCAGATTATCCACCTTTGCCCCCGATGCTACAACTGACGGGGAATACACCGATTCCGCCAGCAAGCGAGCCGCTCCAGTATCGAGCGATCGGCTTGATTTTAGGTAAGTATATTCCTTCCAGTGAGGAATTCAATCAAGGGATGGTTTTGGCCGATGATGGTACGGAGATTGACGCTGTCATTCTCGGTCGGATCATGAGTCTGATCAAAAATCATCTGGATTTAGAAAAATCGCATCTGTGGGTAGTCTATCCACGTATTCGCAAAGAGGATAACAAGCTGCACGCCCAAATTATGGGGATGTGGGATCCGCAATTGGTGGTCAAGCCGCTCGATTCGGCGACGATCGATCCAGAGGAGTCTAGCGCACCAGTAGAGGTACCGCCGATGCCCACGATCGAAACTTTAGGGATTCCCGATAGTTATTTCTCGATTCGGGGCGAAGTCATTTATCAGTCGCGAGAAACCAAAGAGATTTTTGTCAAAATTCGCCAAGCACCTAAGAAAAAAACCGAAGAAGAGCGATATTTTAAAATTCGACTAATTGGCGATCTCCCTCAAAAGCTCGTTGGTAACTTCTGGGATTTTGATGTAGTCAGAGTCGAGAACAATTTAGAGATCCGCAGCGGTCAGTTTGTGGCTACTCTGCGGGCAAAAACGCCGCGTAAAGGAGGTGGTAAGCCGCCGAGCGAGGGTGGCAGCCCAAAACCATTTAAAAAGCCCTGGGAGGGGGATGATGCTAAAGCAGTCACCCCTCGCAGCGAGGTCGAAAAACCCAAACCCGCACCGATTAAGCGGTCGCTGCCGCAAAAGCTAGAGTTGCCCGATCGATCTTAAACTGTACGCGATCGACAAACGGCCAAACAATTGTAGTTGCAGTAATCGATAACCGATCGCTTGCATAAATTAAGAAGGGACAATTCATGAATTGCCCCTTCTTTGACGATCTGGGATCGAGGTAAATTCCTCGGTAGTGTGAGCTTATCGCAACTTCTGCCTGCTGCCTTCGTTATTCGTCTCGTTGGCGCAACCGCTCGGTGGCAACATCGTTCAGCCGCAGGCGTACCGACTCCCCATGCGAGAATAGTCCTTCAGCTTGGGTGAGAGCCTGAATCGCATTCCCAACCTTGCTCAGAGCTGCTGGCGAATATTGGATCAAGCTAGAGTGCTTCATAAATGTCTCGACACCCAAGGCAGAGGCATAACGAGCGGCACCAGATGTCGGCAAGGTATGATTGGGGCCAGCCAGGTAGTCGCCGACAGCTTCTGGAGTCGAATCGCCCAAGAAGATCGCCCCCGCATGACGAATCCGATCGATTAATGCCCATGGATCGTCAGTTTTGATTTCTAAATGTTCGGGTGCGAACCGATTAGAGAGTTCGGCGGCTTGTTCCAGAGTCTCGACGATCGCGATCAGTCCGTAGTGGGCGATCGATTTTTCGGTGAGCGTGCGGCGGGGATGATTTACCAGTTGTTGCTCGACTGCTGCTTGAACGGCTGTCGCCAAAGTCATGTCGGTGGTAATTAAGATTGCCGCCGCCATCGGATCGTGTTCGGCTTGGGCTAACAAATCGACCGCAACGTGCTGGGGATTGGCATTGCGGTCGGCGATAATCAAGACTTCCGATGGCCCTGCGAGGGAATCGATCCCCACGGTGCCATAGACTAACTTTTTGGCGAGGGTGACATAGATATTACCGGGGCCTGTAATGACGTCTACTTTGGCGATCGTATCGGTACCGTATGCCAGAGCTGCGATCGATTGAGCACCACCCACCCGATAGATTTCTTCGATGCCAGCGACTTGAGCGGCAACCAGGACGGCAGGATTGAGATTTTTATCGGCTCCTGGGGGCGTCACCATGGCGATCTGGGGCACGCCTGCGACTTTGGCGGGAATGGCATTCATCAGCACCGTACTGGGGTAGCAAGCGCGGCCTCCAGGTACATAAATGCCCGCCCGATCGACGGGATTGTAGCGTTTGCCGAGGACGACATCATCCTCGCCAAAGGTGACCCAAGATTTGGGCATCCGCTGGCGGTGAAAAGCATCGATATTTTGGGCGGCAAGTTCGATCGCTTTTAGTAACTCCTTAGACACCTGTTGATAGGCAGCATCTAATTCGGCACCACTGACCCGCAACCGATCGACTGTCAAAGATTGACCGTCAAATTCAGCCGTATAGTGTAGCAAAGCCTTGTCGCCCTGCCGTCTGACTGTTTGGACAATCTCGTTGACGGTGGCTTCTTTATGGACGATCGCATCGTCGTGTGTGCGGGCACTGATGCGCTGCAACTCTTGTTGCGCTTCAGTCTGCTGAGTGATGATTCGCAGCATAATTGAAAAATGCCAATTAGTCAGGAGGTGGAACGATCGGGGGTCTGTGGGGACAGTCTATCCTTGGCGACCTTATATGTTATAGCTTAGCGCGATTTTTAGCGGTCGGGGCAACACAGATCGCGCTTGACGATTAGTTTCGACAATTGCTTATAGTGGATGATTTTGTTGGCTAGATATTGTCATGGTAATAACACAATTGCTAAATCGTCTGTTATTCACTCAACCAAGATTGACTGGTGTGACGGACGTATAAAATAGAAACGCGTTCCTTATCGACCACAGATAACACTCGATATTGTCTCTTCTTCCCCACAAATAGCTGGCGGATGTCCAGTTCGATCTCAGCAGCCTCTGGGGCTTGGCTAGCACGGTTGGGAAACCGTGACAAAGATCGAACTGCGGTCATCAGTTCTTCGTACCATTGTTCGGCACGTTCTGAACTATGGTTATTTGCGATCCAGCGGTAAGCCGATTCAATGTTGTCTAGTGCCTGTGGCAGAATTTCGACGCTGTAATTCATGCTTGCGGCTGTTGAAGCTTGTTTCTGAGTGCTTCTAACGCGGGGATCGCCTCAACAGCCCGACCATCTGCTAATTCATTGAGTCCTTGTCGAATTCCCGCAGTAGTTTCTAAATACTCAATTCGCTCGAGTAACTGTTGGTATCCTTCTGCACTTTGAACGACCAATTCAGATACGCCATTAACTGTGAGTACTAATGGTGACTTAGTTGCTTTGAGTCGATCGATAAATTCAGCCGTGTTTCGCTTGAAATTAGAAAGTGAGTTGATATCTCGACTAAGGTCTAACATCATATAAGCATTATATATAATGCTTATATGATGCTCCATTTGGATAAAAAATGTCAAGTCTTACATTAAAGCGTTCGATCTTGCCTGTGGTGTCACCTCAGAGCTATTTTTTCTTACCAAACTTACGTTGTAAATCTGCCAGTGTTGCTGGCTGGTTTGATTCTGGCTGTACTGGTTGAGTTTTCGGTACTATCTTCGACGGTTTAGCCGATGATGGTTGGGGTTTAGGACTGCGCTCGGCTGGCTGTTGGGATTGCCGATCTGTTTGGGTTGCACCAGTTTTCATCGTCAAACTCACGCGTTTGAGTTGAGCGTTGACTTCTAGTACTTTTACTTTGACGACTTGACCGACTTTGACGATTTGGTTGGGATCGCTGACAAAATTATCTGATAACTGGGAGATATGTACCAAGCCATCTTGATGCACCCCGATGTCTACAAAGGCTCCAAAGTTAGCTACGTTGGTCACGGTGCCCTCCAATTCCATGCCGACGACTAAATCGGTAATTTCCTGAATGCCTTCCTTAAAGGTGGCATATTTGAACTCCGCGCGGGGGTCGCGTCCGGGTTTTTCGAGTTCGCCGATGATATCGCGGAGGGTGGGTTCGCCGATAGTGTCAGTGATGTATTTTTTAATATCCGTCTGTTTGAGTTGGGAGCCGAGTTTGGTGGGTTCGGTGAGGGGGATGTTGACATCTTTAGCGATCGCGGCCAAAATCGGATAACTTTCGGGATGGACTGCGGTATTATCTAGCGGATTTTCGCCATCGCGGATGCGGAGGAAGCCTGCGGCTTGCTCGAAGGCTTTAGGGCCGAGTTTGGCTACTTTGAGTAGTTGTTTGCGGTTTTTAAAAGCTCCGTTTTCGTTGCGATAGGCAATGATATTATTTGCAATTGTCGGCGTTAAACCAGAGACAAAAGTGAGCAGTTCTTTAGATGCCGTATTGAGATCGACACCGACATAGTTCACGCAACTTTCGACGGTATCGTCGAGTTTTTTTCTGAGTAATTTTTGGTCTACATCGTGTTGATATTGACCGACACCGATCGATTTAGGATCGATTTTTACTAGCTCTGCCAGCGGATCTTGTAAGCGACGTCCGATACTAATTGCGCCGCGCACGGTAATATCCAGATCGGGAAATTCTGAGATGGCTACTTCGCTAGCAGAATAAATAGATGCTCCCGATTCATTCACCATTACTTTAATCGGTTTGGGTTCGATATCCGCGATCGTTTCGATGACAAATTGGTCGGTTTCGCGTCCGGCGGTACCATTCCCGATCGCGATTAATTGAATGTTGTACTTTTTAATAAATTGCTTGACTGTATTGGCAGCTTGTTGGCGTTGGTTGGCGGCTTGATGGGGGAAAACGGCTTCATACGCCAAGAATTGACCCGTTTCTGATAATACCGCAACCTTGCAGCCACTACGGAATCCAGGATCGATCGCCAATGTCGGTTTCATTCCCGCCGGAGCAGATAACAACAGCTCGCGGAGATTGGTTTCAAAGTTAGAAATCGAACCGATATCTGCCTGTAATTTAGATTCAGCTCTGACTTCATTTACTAAAGATGTTTTCATCAAGCGATTGAAAGCGTCTTTGAGCATAGCTTGATAAAAGTCTCGAATTGCAGGTACTTTAGTCTTAATTTCTTGAGATGCTAAATAATCTAAGATATCATCTTCACTAAATTCTAAGTCGAGACTCAGTACTTTTTCAGTTTCACCGCGAAATAGGGCAAGTAAATTGTGAGGCGCAATTCTACTTACAGGTGCCGTATACTTGCGATACATCTCAAATTTCGTCGAACCTTCAGCGACATCATCTTTAATCTTCGATGTAAATTGCCCTTCAGATTGAATATACTCGCGAACATAAGCGCGTAAATTGGCTTTATCAGCGATCGATTCAGCGATAATATCGGAAGCACCAGCTAACGCTTCAACGACTGTCTTGACACCTTTTTCCTCATCGATATATTTAGCTGCTTCTGGCTCTAATTCTAGAGGATTGGCACTGGGATTATTTAAAGAGCGAATTAATTCAGCTAGTGCTTCTAGTCCTTTCTCTCTGGCAATTGTCGCTCGCGTGCGTCGCTTGGGTTTGTATGGTAGATATAAATCTTCTAGTTCGGTTTTTAACAGACAGTTCTCGATTTTGGCGCGCAATTCTGGAGTTAATTTATCTTGAGACTCGATCGAGCTAATAATACTTTCTTTTCGCACAGCCAGTTCTGTCAAATAGGTAAATCTTTCTTCGAGTTCGCGCAACACGATTTCATTCATCTCATCCGTTCGCTCTTTCCGATACCTGGCAATAAACGGGATCGTGGCTCCTTCAGCAAATAAGTCTAGGACGTTTTGCACGATGCCAGGGTTTAAGTCGAGTTCGGAAGCAATTTGAGCGCGGATGTCTAACATGTGAAATTATTATTTCAGTTGGCTTGAAGTTGTTTGAAGAAAGTAAGTCTTTGCCGGGAAACTATGAATTACCGACGAGCATTAAAATTTAGATACCGTACAGTATACGATGGACAAAGTTAATTTAACAAGTTATGGCTTTCGGGCAGGCATAATTAATTATAAAATATTAGTAGAGCAGTGACCACCAGCTAGAGTTCAGGTATTAGCTATTTCAATAACTACTTACACCAATCCACTTACGAATAAAGCTCGATTTCAATAAGGAGAATCCACATGAAAGAGTTGTCTCGAATTACATTTAGTCCCGAAGTGATGGGCGGAAAGCCTTGCATTCGTGGCTTACGCGTGACTGTAGGCACGATTGTCGGACTGATGGCATCAGGACGCACGCCTGAAGAAATCCTCGTCGCCTATCCATATTTAGAGCTACTAGATATTTATGAAGCCCTATCTTACGCGGCTTGGCGAGTCGAAGAAATCGATCTACCTTTAACTTTGGTATGAAGATTTTAATCGATATGAATCTATCGCCAGAATGGGTAAAAGCATTTATGGAAGTAGAGATAGAATCGATTCATTGGTCGATAGTAGGTGACTCGGCTGCTAGCGATCGCACGATTATGGCTTATGCTCGAACCAATAATTATATCGTATTCACTAACGATCTAGATTTTGGAACATTGTTAGCAGTGTCCAAAGCCAATCTGCCCAGCGTGATTCAAGTTCGCACCCAAGATTTACTACCTGCGGCGATCGGAGATTTGGTGATTTCTTCACTCGATCGCTTTAGAGTTGAGCTTGAAAGTGGTGCTTTAATTACATTAGACACCTTGCGTTCTAGGGTAAAAATACTACCGTTTTCCTGATGTAAATCGACGCATATATTTTCGATATATCTTTACTAGTTTCGATCGCCATCACTCGATAAATAAGGATTGTAGCTCTTGGTATTCGATCGAGTAGCTTAGGTAAAGTTTATATTTAAGAACCGCTGCTTGGCATTTTCTAAAGCCTGCCGACATTCGGGGGTAATTGGCTCGCGACGGAGTGCAGCACCAAAGAGCGGGAAATGCGAACCGATATCTTCTTTAGTATAGAGTTCGACACCCTCAGCCAGTGCTAGCGATTGTCCGAGTTGAAAGGCGATACTTTTGTAAATTTCGACTTCAGACGCAGCCTGTTTGCCAAAGTCTATAGGTACAGAAAAATCGAGTTGCGATAGCATGGCACATTTTGCATTAAAGTCTCCCCGGAGGGCTTGCGTGACCCCTTCGCGGTGAGTCGTGCGAGAGTAGAATGAGAGGATAACGCGAGCGACGCGCTGGTTTTTGGCATCAAGATCTCGCACTACCGGACGGGTAACAGCAAGTTGATGTGGTTGGGGGTGAAAGCCATAGGTTGCCAAAATAGCATTATTGGTTTCGTCGGGGATGCCTTTGAGCGTCTTGGTAATTACCCCATTATCCAGAATGCCGAAGTTAATATTTGGCGGTTTGGCATCTTTAAAGTGTGCCTGAATTGTCCGTGCAAGCTGTTTGGCGAGGGTTTTGCTGGCTTCCAATTCTGGTAATGTATCTACAAAAACGAGGATATCCCGATCGATCGAAGAAGGAGATCCGAAGATATGAAATAGAGTCATTTTATCTGTGTAAGTTGGGTTTCGCTGTCGCTCTGCTTGGTGCGCTGTCTTGACGCACACAAACGGGAGGAAGCCTCCCGTTTGTGTGCGTCGCTTCCATGGTCGGGAAACCCGACCGGAGCGCATCCGCTACCCAACCTACGTATTGTCGGAATTAACCTAATTTACTCAAAATTTGAGCGACGACGGTCATCGTTTGTTCGTAGAGTAAATCGCGGCTCCAGCGTTGTAAGTACTCAGCGAGCAAATCTTCGGCATTGCGCTCGGCGAGGGAGGTTACTTCTTCAACTCGTGCGGTTTGGGTACCGCCGCGCATTTCCATTTGCATACAGCCAGCTACTTCCGAACAGAGGACGGTAATACAGTTGGCTTTGGGGTTGGTGGAGTTTAGTCTTACACCCATTAAATCGCCAGGAATTTCGCCGGGATCGGCGGTTGGCATTCCGGCTAGTTCGGTATGAATTTTGCGTCCGTCAGGAGCGACAAAATCGATCTCGCGCAAGTCGTAATCGCCGCCAGTATGCTTGTAGCTGACGGGTGTCCATTGGAGACGACTGGAAAACCATCCCAGAAACATAATGGCTTGAGCGGGATTGCCTAGTTCGTAGTTGACATCGACTCGATCGATTTCGGTGATATCTTTGCGACGAGCGGGGGGATCGAAGGCTTCGGCGGTGAGTTCTTGCCAGCCAGCAATCCGTCTCCAGTTGAGATCGATGACGGGAATACCGTTATCGAGAATTTCGTGAAGTTGCAATAGTTCGGCTTCGCTATCGACAAACTCAGCCGAGTCAAATACGACTGAATGTGCTTGATGTGCTAACTGTTGAAATAGTGGTTTGGTGGGTGTAGGAGTATCCTTCCACCACAAGAAGCGGGGTAAATCGGGAACGGAGAGATTGGCGATACTTTCGCCATTGCGCTCTAAGGCGTCTGGCGTGCCCCGCAAGGTAACGTATTCGCTACAGACGAGGGAATGTAGGTATTGCTTCTTCATCGGGCAATATACCGATACTTGGGCGGTGACGCTACTATCTTCGCCGACGATCGGACAAAGTGTGACGATCCGGCGGGGATTGGTATTGGCGATCGCATCGGTAACGACATAACCGCGATTGTCGATGTCTTTTTCGACGGCGAGGGCGTGTTTGTCGTTAGTGGCGGTAATGCGATCGTGATAATTTGCCTGAATTTTGCCCATCGTCTCGCGATCGAGCTTACCCGTGACGGGGAGTGTATAAGCTTTTTGTGCCGCTCTGATGGCTTTAACCTGAGCTGGGCCAAAAATTCCATCGATCGGGCCATCATAGAAACCTAACACTGCTAACATGTGCTGGGTCTGTTCTGGCTCGTACACCATCAGGGTAAAGGTGCTAGCCTGTTTGGCGACGATCGTATCTTGGGCTTGGCTTTCTGGTTGATAATCTTTCCAAATTTGATCTAATTCATGTTCGATATCGGTTACCGAAACATCCTTTGGCGCGCGGAGGGAGACGACTGGTGGGGATTGGGTACTCATGTAGGGGATAGGGAATAGTGAATAGTGGATAGTGGATAGTGAGGTGAATAGTGGATAGTGAATGTGAGTTGAAAAAGATCGGGTTATTTGAAGATCGAAACCCTGAAGTTTAGAGCTTATGAAATCACGATCCACTATTCACTGTTCACTATTCACTAATTTAAGATCGATGCCACTTGCGACCATCATCATTAATCAGATCTTCGGCTGCCAGAGGCCCCCAGGTGCCTGCTTCATAGAGGGAAATCGAGTTGGGATCGGTGTTGGCTTCCCAGTCGGAGAGGGCGGGGGTGACGATGCGCCATGCTTCTTCGACTTCATCGGATCGGGTGAAGAGGGTTTGATCGCCGAGCATACAGTCGATCAATAATCGATCGTAGGCGTCGGAAGATTTAACGCCGAAGGCTTCTTGGTAATTGAAGTCCATATTTTCGGTGCGGGTGCGTAAATCGGCTCCAGGCATTTTGGCTTCAAATTGGAGTGATATGCCTTCGTTGGGATAAATCTGGAATGTCAGGACGTTGGGATTGGCTTGACGCGAGGCTGATTGGAAAATTAGCCAGGGCACTTCTTTAAATTGCACGGCGATTTCGGAGACTTTTTTGGGTAGGCGTTTGCCCGTGCGGAGATAGAAGGGAACGTCTTTCCACCGCCAGTTATCGACCATAAATTTCATGGCGACGAAGCTGGAGGTAACGGAGCCAGGAGCGACGCCGGGTTCTTCGCGATAGCCGGGGATGGGATTGCCTTTCATCCAGCCTGATTGATATTGTCCCCGAATTGCCGATCGATTGAGGTTGTGAACATCGGCGAGGCGGGTGGCTTCGAGGACTTTGACTTTTTCGGTGCGAATGGAGTCGGCATCGAGGGAGTTGGGCGGTTCCATGGCGGTGAGACAAAATACCTGCATCAGGTGGTTTTGAATCATGTCTCGCAGTGCGCCAGCGGATTCGTAATAACCCGCACGATCTTCGACACCGACGGTTTCGGCGACGGTGATCTGGACATGG
>NZ_PVWO01000728.1 GCF_003003845.1 Chamaesiphon polymorphus CCALA 037
CTCCCCACACTACTGACGCCGCTGCTTCTGCCGAATTTAATTCCGCCTAGCATTCCGATCGTGCCGATTAATTCGGTACTGTCACCAGATCTACTGCCCCCACCGAATAACACCCCCGCCGTTCCGTCTCAAAATGCGCCCGTCGCGCCGCAGCCAGACGCAGCCAAAGATCCGCGCTTTATTATCGCGCCCCAAGTTTTAGATCCCAAAGTTGTCGATCCCTTTTCTACCCAATTCGTACTCAATGGGAATAAGGTTTCGCACTTCACCACCACAGTCGCCACCGCCGGATTTGAAACGGGGAATTTTCGCAATACCGATTTGCGGTTTGATGTTTTTAGGGTAATTGGAGCCAAAAACGTCCAGAGCGTCACCGCCGATCGGGTAGTACGGGTGAATACCCAACTTGAAACCGTGGGAATTCGCAATGTCGTTCAAAATCAGGATATTGCCGTCTCCGTCGCCAAACCCCAAACCTTATTGGGATTTCGCCAGCAGATTAGTTTAGATGCTAGCTGTCTGAATAATCCAGCCCAAACTTGCACCTTTCTACCCGGCATTAAGATCGACGATAGCGTCATCGATCCGCGTAAATTGCAACCCACCGGAGCCAGAATTACCTCGCAATTTGGCGATGTCCTCTCCCCTGCATCTGTCGCCGCGATTAGGGAACCAGGATTTCAGGGCGGTGCTAATGGGCAAGAATTTGGCATCGATATTACAGTTCCGGCGGTAGGTTTGATTCCACCACCAGAAGGTTCCCCGCCGCCAGTATTGACAGGCGAACGTCAAGAGACGTTTAAGACTAATGTGGCGGTTAATTACGCCCGACTGAATCAGAGTTTTGCCACTAATGGCGTCGAATCGACAGTCGGGCGGACGATTCGAGCCTTAAATTATGTCAATGGCGATCGCAATCAACTTGCCAATGGTATCGCTAACGTGTTGGGGCAAGTTTTACCAGACTTTCAAACCAGTATCGCCCCAGGCAAACCTGGAGCGCGGATCGTCGTCAATCCCAACCTCTATCGAGCGGCAAATGCCGTCCGCATTCCCGATAATAGCCTGACAGTCTATCAAGGGGGTACGGGTTATGCACCCAGTTTTGGCAGCGATCCCAAAATTCCGCCAGGAGCGAGCCATCAAGCGATTTGGGTGGGAATGTCTCCAGTCGTCGAGCGCGAGTTTATTCGGGATTATCGTTACATTACCCTGCGCGAACCTCGAATCGTCGCTAGTGGCGGTGGGGAAGGCGGCGGCGTTCCGGTAGATATCAATCTCAATGGGTTTGGGTTTAATTCTAGTGGCTTGCAAAATGCCTACGGGCAAGGATATGTCACGGTATTCAATCGGGATGTCTCCCGTGTAGATAGCGATACGATTCGGCAACGGACAGATTATCAGCCTCACATCAGTTTTACCGGAACGACTCTAACTGAAAATACACTGTGGCGGTACTATACTGGGGCGATCGTCAATCCCGGATTCGATGCCAAAACGACATCAAATATCAAAGCTTATGTCGGCAGCGATTATTCGAGCGTCAATCCCCGTGGTTTTAGTTATAGCGTTGGCGGCGTCGGTTATCTCAATCCCGATCCGGAGTATTATACTCAACTATTTGCCAATGCCACGCAGTCGATCGGGTTGGGTGCCAATCCCCGCCATAATCTTGTCATCGGGTTTAATGCCAATTACATCGTCGATGGTGCGATTACCCTCCAATCGCTCCCAATCCGCACTACCCAAAGCTTTATCAATGCCGGATTAGCATTTAACTTTGGCGATTTCTCGATCGGCGGCACGCAATTTTTTGGTAATGTACTGCCAGAATCAGTAGACAATAAAACAGTCTTTAATCTAAATTGGAAAGTTACCGACAGGCTCAGAGTCGGTGGTTTTTTCACCGCATTCGATAACAATATTTCTACCAATCCTTTCGGCGCAAATATCAGTTACGATCTAGATCCTAATTCCAATTCGGCAATCTATCTCGGCTGGAATGCCGCTGAAATCGATTTCCGCCGCACCCTCGGCCCGACATCAAATGTGTATAAAGATAATACTGTAAGTGTGTCGATTAAATATGGATTTTAAGAGAGACGAGGAGACGAGGAGACGGGGAGACGAGGGGACGAGGAGACTAAAAAATAGAAACTCATAATAATCTATGTGTAGGGG
>NZ_PVWO01000729.1 GCF_003003845.1 Chamaesiphon polymorphus CCALA 037
GTCATTGAGTGCGTCGGACTTGATGAAACCACGCTGTGAGTAGGCTATTCCATCAGTTGGTGCGAGTTGAATCGCTCGATCGAGATCTGCCAATGCGCCGCGACTATCGTTGAGTTTGCTGGATTTTACCGTAGATCTGGCTCTGTATGCTTTGGCATAGTCAGGCTTGAGCGCGATCGCGCGATCGTAATCGGCTAATGCTCCACGATAGTTACCTTTGTCGTATTTTTGATTGGCGAGCGCAAAGTAGTCATCAGCTTTGAGCGACCGATCTGGCGTAATTGTTGCTATTTTTTGCTGTAAATTTACACCTAAATTAGTTGCAATACTGGCAAAACGGTTAATGGGAATGCCCAAATTAAATCCGGTTTTCCTACCGAATTCGCCGCTAGGATTGCGTTCGCGATCGCCCCTACCGTGAATGGCGACAACTTCGCCATTTTGATTTAATACCGCCCCACCACTCATTCCTGGCAATGTATCGTTGCTATAAATTAATGAATACCCTTTTTCTAATGTTTGAGTACTATTAGCTGAAACTGTTCCCTCCCGAAATACGAATACAGATTTATTAATTGCTGCTGTTGCGAGGGGATATCCAGCGACATACAAATCCATCCCTTCGGTTAAAAGATTGCTATTGCCTAATTTAGCTGTAGGATAGTTGCCCGTCGTGCGAAATTTGACCACGGCTAAATCGATATCTGTCGTCGCCGCTCGAATCGACTGGCTGACAATTGGGTATTGATTGCCATCTGAAGTCGAGATTGTATAGGTCGCACTCTTATTCTTCAGTACGTGAGCGGCGGTGAGTACTGTATAAACATCGCCCTGACGCTGGAGAATCACCCCCGATCCTTGGCTTCCTGGCTCGGAGATCTTGACGGTGACTGCTTTGGCTGTGGCGGCTATTTCTGGTGCGGTGGCGGCGATACTTACCACTCGGACAATCGGTATTACCATACCGATCGCGCTCGTCCACAAGATGACATGCTTTGACACTAGTTTGAGTCTCCTCGATCGGGCGATCGCGATCTGTCTTTTACCGTAATATTACTGTACGCTCTTTTGGATACTGTGTAAAAAAATCACACAGTACAAGTGTAATTGGCAATTGTCCATTTAGCAAAAATTGATGCCAGCATAATTAACGAGTTGAAAATTTTAAATATCGAGTCTGGTACAAGGTTATAAAATTCGATATACTTTCCCAGTAAAAATTAATTCAGTAGTGCAATCCGATCGATGACCAAAAACCGGACTATTATCTCTTCGTTGTTATCCGGTGGGGGTATTATCCCTAGACGGTTAGGATACATTTTTATGGCGATCGCGATCGCCATAATTCACATCTTTTGTGGGGTTACCAATGTTCGTGCGGCTACTCCCGCAGCATTAGTCCAACAGGGTAAAATTGCTTACGATCGCGGTAATTTTCCCATGGCAATCCAGATGTGGGAGCGCGCCGAGGCGGGTTATCGCCTAGCACGAGATCCGGTGGGAGTCGCAGGGAGCCAGCTCAATCGATCGCAAGCGTTGATGGCGATGGGACTGGATCGACGTGCTTGTAAGCTATTGACGGGGACTGTAGGCGTCAGTGCGGGTGCCTGTGATGTTGAGATCCCAACAAAATATGGCATCCGTCAGACGCAGTTACCGCCTGTTTTGCAAGCTGTGGCGATCGAGAAATTGGGCGATGTGTTGCGCATATTGGGAAATTTTGATGCAGCACAAGTGACGCTAGCAACGGCGATCGAAATTGCCCAACCGTTGAGTGCAGAAGATCGATCGCCAATTTTAGTCAGTATGGGTAACACTTTGCGCGATCTAGGATCTCGCGAGCGCGATCGGACGGATCGACTGCAACCGCCTACTAGCAAACCGTTAGCGTGTCCGATGCAGCCGTCTGGGAGTAGTCTACACGCTGCGGCATATTATCAACACGCGATCGCCTGTTATCGGCAAGCCGGAACCCTCACCGCCGATCTCGACGCCCTGAGTCTCCAAGTAGACATCGCTCAATGGCTGCGTCGCAGAGAGAATACAGATAACAGTGCTAATGCTTGGCAAGCGCAATTTAACCAAGCTGAATTAATCACTTACGGTTCGCTCATTTTCAGGGAGGGTCATCAGATTGTGGCCCAAGGCAAGTATAAATCTCAACTGGAAAG